>JBEKAP010000012.1:0-20894 GCA_050015875.1 Candidatus Dormibacteria bacterium
GCGGCGACGAGCGCGATCCCCCCGGCGACGAGCCGCCAGAGCTGGCCGCTCGCCAGGACCAGCCAGAGGCCGACGGCGGCGGCGACCGCCATGCAGGCGAGGGCGGCGGCCAGGACGGCGCCCGGACGGACCAGGCCGCCCGCGGTGAGCCGCCGGGGCCCGACGCGGGCGGCGGTGTCCACCCCGCGGCGGCCGTCGAAGTAGTCGTTGGCGAGGTTGGCGCCGACCTGGACGCCCACAGCGACCACCAGCGCCGCCGCGGTGGGCAGGGCCCCGGGGTGGCCACTGGCGGCGGCGCCGAGCAGGACCGGCATCGCCCCGACACCGAGCGTCCGCGGCCTGGCACCGGCCAGCCAGAGCCGGGCGGTCTCGCCCGGTCCGCGCCGGCCAGCGAGTGTCGTGGAGATCACCCCGTCACGGCCGCCGGGGGAAGCGGCCGAAGTCGGGACGCCGCTTCTCCAGGTAGGCGTCGCGACCCTCCTGGGCCTCCTCGCTCATGTAGTAGAGGAGGGTGGCGTCGCCGGCCAGCTCCTGGATCCCGGCCAGGCCGTCGGCGTCCGCGTTGAACCCGGCCTTGAGGAGGCGGAGGGCGAGGGGGCTCATCTCCAGGATGCGGCGGCAGACGGCCACCGTGCGCGCCTCCAGCTCGTCCACGGGCACGACCCAGTTGACCAGCCCCCAGCGCTCGGCGGTGGCGGCGTCGTAGCGCTCGCAGAGAAACCACACCTGCTTGGCCCGCTTGAGGCCGACGGTCCGGGCCAGCAGGCCCGCGCCGTATCCGGCGTCGAAGGAGCCGACCTGCGGCCCGGTCTGGCCGAAGACGGCGTTGTCGGCGGCGACGGTCAGGTCGCAGACCAGGTGGAGGACGTGGCCGCCGCCGATGGCGTACCCGGCGACCATGGCGATGACCGGCTTGGGCAGCCTGCGGATCTGGACCTGGAGGTCGAGGACGTTGAGCCGCCCGACCCCGTGGGCGTCCTGGTAGCCGTCGTCGCCCCGGATGCGCTGGTCGCCCCCCGAGCAGAAGGCCTTGGTGCCCTCCCCGGTGAGGACGATGACGCCCACCTCGGGATCGTCGCGCGCCATCTCGAAGGCCCGGGCCAGCTCGGAGACGGTGGTGGGACGGAAGGCGTTGCGGACCTCCGGCCGGTTGATGGTCAGCTTGGCGATGCCCTCGGCGGTCTGGTAGCGGATGTCCGTGAACTCGCCGTGCGAGGTCCACTCGGGAAGCTGGGGAACGCCGTCGTCTGGGCTCATCGTGCTGTCGGTTAGCGTACTCAACGTGAGGGAAGTGACGAGCAGCGGGGGCGGCCCTCGCCGCCGCGGGCCCGGGATGAGTGAGACCACGCCATGAGCCCGACCACCCCGCCGGCGGAACCGCGACTCCGGCGCGGGGACGTGGTCGCGGTCGGGCTGCCCCCCGGGGAGGCGTGGCTCGGCATCGCCTCCACCGTGTGGGCCGCCGAGGCCTCGCTCCTGCCCGTCGACCACCGTCTGGCGGCGCCCGCCGCCCGGGCCCTGCTGGCGGACGGTCGCCCCACCGTGGTCGTCTCAGACGACGGCTGGCGGCGGCTGCCCTCCGGACGCCCGGCGGACCCGGAGGTGGTGCTCATCGTCCCCACCTCCGGCTCGTCGGGGCGGCCCCGGTTGGTGGAGCTGACCCGCGCCGCGGTCGAGGCCGCGGTGTCCGCCTCACTGCGGGCGCTGGGAGCGGAGACCGGGGACGGGTGGGTGAGCTGCCTCCCCCTCGCCCACATCGGCGGGCTCCTGGTGGTGCTGCGGGGTCTCCTGGGCGGAGCCCCGCTGCTCTTCCGCACCCCGGGGGAGCTGGAGGCGGCGGCGGGTTTCCCCTTCGTCTCGGTGGTGCCGACCCAGTTGGCCCGGGCCCTCGACGCCGGTGTCGATCTGCGCGGCCACCGGGCACTGCTGGTGGGCGGCGGGGGGATGGACGCGGCGCTCCGGTCCCGGCTGGACGCTGCCGGGGCACCGTGCGTGGTCACCTACGGGCTCACCCAGAGCTGCGGCGGGATCGTCTACGACGGCACTCCCCTCCCCGGCGTCGCGGTGCGGATCGGCGAGAGCGGCGAGATCCAGATCGGCGGTCCGACGCTGCTGCGCGGCTACCGGGACGGCACCGCCGCCGGACTGACCCCGGATGGCTGGCTGCCCACGGGCGACGCCGGGGCTCTCGACGGCGACGGGCGGCTTCATGTGCGCGGACGGCTCGACGACCTCATCGTGACCGGGGGCGAGAACGTCTGGCCGGGGGACGTCGAGGCCGCGCTGCGCAGCCACCCGGCGGTCGCCGACTGCGCGGTCTTCGGCCGCCCTGACCCCGCCTGGGGGCAGCGCGTGGTCGCGGCCGTCGTCCCCATCGATCGTGCGCTGCCTCCGACCCTGGGGGCCCTGCGCGACCACGTCGGGGCGGTTCTCGGGCGCCACCAGGCTCCGCGTGAGCTGATCCTGATGACGTCCCTGCCCCGGACGGCTCTGGGCAAGCTGCGGCGCAGCGGGCTCGCCGTCCATCTGCAGGACCCCGCCGGAGAGGCGGATGATCCCCGCGATGGCGGACACACCGGACGAACCGGGGTCGCGGGGCCTGGACGGGACCGACCTCGACCCTGAGGACGCGCCGGTCGAGATGGGCGAGGAGGGCTCTCTCCTGGAGAGCCGCCGCCACTGGCAGTTCCCCACCGACCTCGACGTGTGGGTCGGCTGGGTGGGCGCCGCCGTGGTGGGCGTCGCCGCCTTCGAGACGCTCGCCGCACTGATCTCGGGAAGCCTCTGGGGCGGGGCGAACGGCTACCTCCTCCTCCCCCCGCCGGACGGCTTCTACTCGCTCCTCCTCCTCGCCGGCGTGCTCGTGCTCGTCCTCCGCCGCCCGTCCGGCGCTGCGAGTGCGGGATGGGTGAGGGCTGCCGCCTGCCTCGCCGCCGGAACCGGCGGGGCGCTGGTCGTGGCCCAGGTGGCGGGCAACATCGATCTGCTCATCCGCTCGCTCAACACGCTCACTGAGCCGGCCGCCTACGTGGGCGGGACCATTCTCGGCGGCGGCATCGGCGCCCTCGCCGAGGCTCTCACCTCGGCGTTCGCGGCGGTGCTGGCCGTGCTCCTCTACCGGTGGTCACGGGGCGCGGCCGAACCGGTGGTCGGAGGGGCCGGAGAGAGCGGTCCCATGGGCGTCGGGGAGAGCGCGCCCGAACCGGTGATGGGGGACGGTGGCTCCTCGGCCGCGCCGGAGTGGAGGCCACGGGGATTGGTCGGACCAGCGGTGGCGTCCCTGCTCCTCGGTGCCCTGGTCGCGGGTGTCTGCGTCACCGCCGCTGCCATCGGGACCTTCCGAACCCAGACGAGCAGCACGACTCCCACGAGCGAGACCCCCGCCTTCTCGATCCCATCCCCACCATCCGGGTCGGTCGAGGAGTGCACCACGACGAGCAGCGCTGCCACCTTCTGCACCTGGGTCCTGTCACCGTCCTCCGTAGCCGTGCCCACCTGCCCCGGGGACAACCCGGCCGCCATCGCCTCCGCGATAGCGTTGCCGGTCGCAAGCGGCGACATCTGGTTCGCGCCGGGGAGCACCTACACCTGCGTCTACACCGTGAGCCCGCCGCCGAGCTGAGGCCACCGGCCGGACCGAAGCCTCGCCGGGGTCGGTCAGAGGCCCCGCCGCCACTGGCACGAGCCCGCTGGAGTGGCGGATGATGCGGGCGATGACGGAGACACCTGAAGAGCCGGGGGCGCAGGGAGCGGACACGTCCGACCTCGACCCCGAGGATGCCCCCGTCGAGCTGGACGAGGAGGGCTTTCTCGTGGAGAGCGGCCACGGCCGGCAATTCCCCACCGACCTCGACGTCTGGGCCAGGTGGGCGGGCGCCGTGGTGGTGGGCGTGGCCGCCTTCGAGACCCTCGGCTACCTGATCTCGTCCACCCTGCTGGCGTGGGACGCCGGCATGCCGGACGTGCCCCTCCCCCGGCCCGACGGCTACTTCTCGCTTCTCCTCCTGACAGGGGTGCTCCTGCTGGTCCTCGGCCGCCGGCCTGGCGCGGATCCGGCAGGCCCGGCGTGGGCGAAGGGCGCGGCCTGCCTCGCCGCCGGCGTGGCCGGGTCGCTGGTCGTCACCCAGCTGGCGGGCAACATCGGCGCCATCGTCCACCCGTCGGGGGAGGGATACGAGCCGGCCGCATACAGCGCCTCCGCCATCGTCAGTGGCATCGGCGGCCTCGCCGACGCGGTCCCGGCGGCGCTCGCGGCGGTGCTGGCGGTGCTTCTCTACCGGTGGCTGCGGGCCGCGCCTGGACCGGTCCCCGCCCTCGAGGATGGTCAGGAGACCGTTCCCGAGGCCCCGTCCGAGGAGGGTGCCACCTCGACCGAGCCGAGCCGGAGGCCTGGAGGATCGGTCGGGCCCGCGGTGGCGGCGCTCCTCCTGGGAGCCGTCGTGGCCATCGCCTGCCTCTTCGCCTTTGACCTCGGGATCAGGAACCAACCCGACGCTGAGACCGGGCTGCTCACCACGAGGGGGACCCCCGTCGTCTCGGCTCCGTTCCCCACCGGCGGCGGCGTCACCGACACCATCAACTGCAGCAGCCCAATCGGGAGGTACTCCCCCTTCTGCGCGGTGCCCACTGCGTCGCCGTCACCGTCTCCCGCGCCCTGAGCGAGACCGCGATCCGGGGCTCGCCTCGACGATGATGGGAGGATCGTGACCACCCCCACCCCCCTGCCGGCCAGCGAGGAGAAGGCGCGGGTCGTGGAGGCGATGTTCGACCGGATCGCCCCCCGCTACGACCTCATGAACCACCTCATGACCGGCGGGCTGGACGTCCTCTGGCGGCGCCGGGCGGTGCGGGAGCTGCGCCTCCCCCGCGGCGCAACCGTCGCGGACCTCGCCTGCGGACCGGGTGAGCTCTGCCGCGAGCTGCACCGGCAGGGCTACCGCTCCATCGGCGTCGACAGCTCGGCGGGGATGCTGGCGCGGGCACGCGGCGCCGACGAGCTGGTCCGCGCCGACATCCTCGACCTCCCCCTCGCCGCCGCGAGCGTCGACGGGGTCACCTCCGGCTTCGCCCTGCGCAACGTCGTGGACATCCCCCGGTGCGCCGCCGAGATGGCGCGGGTGGTGCGGCCGGGCGGACGGCTCGCCGTGGTCGACCTGGCCGAGCCCCGGGCCGCGACCCGCTGGCTGCAGTCCACCTGGGTCGAGCACGTCGTGCCGCGGCTCGGCGCCCTCCTCTCCGACGCCGAGGCCTACCGCTACCTGCCCGCGTCGACCGCGTACCTCCCCGACGGGCCGGCGCTGGTCGGCATCTTCCGCGCGGCCGGCTTCGGCGACACCCGGCGCATCCTGCTCGGGTTCGGCGCCGTGCAGCTCCTGGTGGGCACCAGGTCGACGTCCGGCGCGGGTCGTCAGCCCGACGCGCCTCCGAAGGGCGAGGCGCACGCGGGATGAGCGCCGGGTCCCGCTCCAGCACCGTGCGGGATGCGACCGGACGGCCCGGTGCCGGCATCGACCTGCTCGCCGCCTGGCGGCCCGGCGGGTTCCTGATGGAGCGCCGGGGAGAGGGAATCGTGACCGGCGGCGAGCTGCGCCGGATCGAGGTGCCGGCGGGGCATCGGCAGGCGGCTCGGGCGGCGGCGGTGGCGGATGACGCGCTGGCGGGCCTCGGCATCGAGGGTGCCGTGCTCACCGGTGCGCTCCCCTTCCGGGGGGACGTGGCGGCCTGCCTGGTGATCCCGCAGCGGGTCACCGTCACCTCGATCTCGCCCCGCGAGCTGGACCTCGGCGGCGGCCGCGCTGGCCCGAGCGAGGCCGCGATCGAGGCGCCGCCCCCGGGGCCCAGGCCGGCGGCGGTGCCGCTGCGGTGGGAGGCCGAGCCGCCCGCCGCCGCCTACGCGGAGGCCGTGGCCGAGGCGCTGTCGCGCATCCGGGCCGGGGAGCTGGAGAAGGTGGTGCTCACCCGGGCGCTGGTGGCGGGCAACCCGGGCATCCACCTGCACGCGCTGCTCACCGAGCTGCGCCGGCGCGACCCGGAGTGCCACCTCTTCGCCGCCCCGGACGGTGACGGGGGTGCCTTCGTGGGCGCCACCCCGGAGACCCTGCTCCGCCGGGAGGGGGATCGGGTGGTGTCGCTCCCCCTTGCCGGGACCGCGGCCCGATGCCCTGACGATCCGGGCCGCGACCGGGAGGCGGCCGAGGCACTCGTCCGCTCGGCCAAGAACCAGCACGAGCATGCTGCGGTGGTGGAGGCGGTCGCCGAGACCCTCACCCCGCACTGCACCAAGCTGCGCGTGGACGCCGAGCCCCACCTGGTCGCCACCGCCACCGTCTGGCACCTCGCCACCGCGGTGCGCGGGCGGCTGCGCCCCTCGGCGCCCAGCGCCCTGGCCCTCGCGGCGGCGCTCCACCCCACCCCGGCCGTGTGCGGGACGCCGGCGGACGTGGCCGGTGCGCTGATCGCCCGCCTCGAGCCCGCGTCGCGAGGCCTCTACTCCGGCCTGGTGGGCTGGGTGGACACTCGCGGTGACGGCGAGTGGGCGGTGAGCCTGCGCTGCGCGCTGATCACCCGCGCCCTGGTGCGCATCCAGGCCGGCGCGGGGATCGTCGCCGAGTCCCGCGCCGAGCGCGAGGTGGAGGAGACCGAGCTCAAGTTCCGCACCATCGTCGAGGCGCTCGAGGCCTGCGCGCAGTCACCCGGACGGGGTCCGGGGTAGGGGGACGGGACCACCCATGCTGCTCTCCGATCTCCTCCGGCAGTCGCGCATCGACGCCACGCTGGGCGGTGACCCCGAGGTCACCGCGGTCGAGTACGACTCCCGTCGCTGCCACCCGGGAACGCTCTTCGTCGCCGTCCCCGGCTTCCACGTGGACGGTCACGACTTCGCCGCGGCGGCCGTCCAGGCCGGGGCGGTGGCGGTGATCGCCGAGCGCGCCCCGGTCCCGCCGATCCCGGCGGCCACCCCCCTGGTGCAGGTCGAGAGCGCCCGGCGAGCGCTGAGCGCGCTGGCCGCCACCCTGGCCGGGCATCCATCCCGGCGGATGACGGTGGCCGGGATCACCGGGACCGATGGCAAGACCACGACCGCCACCCTGCTCTGGGCGGCGTGGCGGGCGGCCGGCGAGAGGGCGGCGAGCGTCACCACCGTCGACCTCCGGATCGGTGACGAGGTGCGGCCGAGCTCGGGACGGATCACCACCCTCGAGGCCACCGAGCTGCACGCCTTCCTGGCCGCCGCGGCCGCCGCCGGGTGCACCCGGGTGGCGGTGGAGACCTCGTCCCACGGCCTCCACCTGCATCGGGTCGACGACGTCGACTACGACCTCGCCGTCTACACCCGGATCACCTCCGAGCACCTCGACATCCACGGCACCCGTGAGGAGTACCTGCGCACCAAGCGACGCCTGCTGGAGCTGGTGGGGACACGCCCCGGAGGCCTGGCCGTCCTCGACCGCGACGACGAGTTCGCCTTTCCGCGGCTCGCCACCATGCCGGTCGCCCACCGCCTCACCTACAGCGCCACCGGTCGCCGCGACGCCGACCTCATCGCCGAGGACATCCGAGTTGGTGCCAGTGGTGTCCATTTCACGGCGAGCACGCCGTGGGGCCGGGCCGAGGTGCAGCTGCAGCTGGCCGGGGCCTTCAACGCGGCCAATGCGCTGGCGGCGCTGGCCGCGGCCTGCGGGGGCGCCGGCGCGACCGGCGGAGGGGGCTCCCCCCTGGAGGCGGCGGTCCGGGGCCTGGCCGACCTGGGGCGGGTGACCGGACGGATGGAGCGCGTCGACCTGGGCCAGGACTTCACGGTGGTGGTCGACTACGCCCACACCACCGCGGCGCTGGGGAGGGTGCTCGAGGAGCTGCGAGCGGCGACCCCCGGGCGGCTCTGGGCCGTCTTCGGCTCGGCGGGGGAGCGGGATCGGGAGAAGCGCGGGGCCATGGGCCGGGCGGCGGCCCGGTTGGCAGACGTCGTGGTGATCACCGACGAGGACCCGCGCGGAGAGGATCGCCTGGCCATCGTCGAGGAGATCGCGGCGGCGGCCGAGGACGCGGGGGCCGCTCGGGGCACTGCGCTGCACCTCATCCCCGATCGCTCGGAGGCCGTCGACTTCGCCATCGGCCACGCCTCCCCGGGCGACACGGTGCTGCTCGCCGGCAAGGGCCACGAGCGGACCATCGAGACCGCGTCGGGGCCGCGCCCGTGGGACGAGCGCGTCGAGGCGGAGGCGGCGCTGCGGCGGCGGCTCAGCCCGCGGGCCGGGTAGGCGTCGGGCGCCGTCCCTCCAACCGTCAGCCGCCGGTCAGCGGCCGCCGGGAAGGTATGCCCGGCCGTCGGGGGTAGCGGTCCGGGGTGGGGGCGGCCTTGGTGACGGAGAGGATGCCGGGAGCGAGCGCTTCCGGCGCCCCGCCGCCGCAGGCGGATGCGGCCGCCACGGCGAGGCGCGCGTCGGCCTCGGCGTCGGCGACCAGCGCCACCAGGCGCCCGCCGGCGCGCAGCAGCGGGAGCGCCAGCTCGCAGAGCACCGGCGCCGAGGCGGTCGCCCGCGACACCGCGAGGTCGTACCCGTCGCGGTGGGCCGGGTCGTGCCCGACCTCCTCGGCCCGCCGGGGATCGACGGTCACCCGCTCGCACTCGCAGAGGGCGGCCGCCTGGAGCAGGAATCCCGCCTTGCGCCGATCCGACTCGATCAGGGTCACCCGCAGGTCGGGGCGCAGGATGGCCATCACCAGCCCCGGCACGCCACCCCCGGCACCGATGTCCACCACCCGAGCCCCGGGGTCGGGCGCGGCGCGGGCGAGCAGCTGGCGTGCCTCGGCCAGGTGGCGGGTCTCCGCCTGGTCGCGGGGGACGGTGGTCAGATTGGTCCGCAGATTCCACCGGTAGAGCTCGTCCAGGTACCGCAGCAGCCTCGACTCCGCCTCCACGGCACTCATGGTCGAGGGGTCATCCGGGGCACCCCTGCGCGAGGCGCGTAACGAGAAGGCCCCGGCCGAGCCGGGCGTGCCATCATGTCTGCACTTGGCAGGACGACCTCGGAGGAGCCGATGGCCACGCCCAACCCGTGCCCCCGTTGCAGCTCTCCGCGTCTCACCATCATCTACTACGACGGTGACGGTAACCTGATCGGCGGCCGGCTCGAGTGCACCGAGTGCGGGCCACGGCAGGCGGAGGAGCTGATCCCCGCCGGCAGCGACGTGCGCGACCAGCTCCTCAAGCGCAAGGCGTCCTGACCGCCGTCTCGGCGGCTCGGCGCGGCGGGGCCCCGGGGGGATCGTCCACCGCATCGCCACGGATGTCCGAGTGCGCCCGGAAGTAACCGCGGGTCCGCGCGATCGCATGGGTCCGCGACCGCTTGATGACGGAGCCGTGACATCCTTCCTGACGGTTTCGAGGGCCTCCGCATACTCGTGAGCGATGGGCCGACAGCGATCCGGGCGCGCCAAGAGCCCGACCCGCCTCGGCGCCGCCGTGGTGGCCGCGCTGGTCGCCGCGCTCTGCCTCGCGATCACCCCTGTCTTCGCCGACACCTCACCGGGAAGCGGTGACGGTGGCGACCTGGCCGCCGCTCAGCAGGCCCTCGCCCAGGCCCAGCTCCGGGCCCTGCAGGCGAAGGCCGAGGTGGTCGAGGCGACCGCCCAGCTCGACAACGCCCGCGCCCAGCTCGCGGAGGCGCAGGCGCAGCTGACCGCACTGCAGGAGAAGATCACGACCCTGGACGCCGAGGTGACCTCCGACCAGGCCGAGGTCTCCCAGCTCGAAGCCGAGATCGAGCACGACAAGCTGCAGCTGGCCGCGTTCCTGCGCGCCAGCTACGAGAGCGGGGGCAGCGAGATCACGATCGAGTACCTCATCGACTCGACAAGCATCAGTGATCTGGTGGCGAGGGTGAGCGAGGTGGACCACGTCGCCAACGCGGGCAACGTGCTGATGCACCAGATCACCACCGAGGAGGAGCAGGAGCAGCACGTGCTGGCCGCCGCCGTCCTGGCGCGCAGCCAGGCCCAGGCGGCCGAGCAGCAGGAGGCCACCCAGGAGGTGATCATCGCCAACGACGAGGCCGGCGACGCCGAGCTGCTCGCCGCAGACCAGGCTGCCGCCACCGCGGCTGAGGACGGCGCCACCTCGGCTCAGAACCAGTACGACCTGATCTCCGAGTACGACAGCGAGTACGCCGACGCGACCGAGGCACTGGCGCTGGCCCGAGCCGACGACACCATCTTCCAGCCGATCGCCGGCCCCCTCTTCACGGAGGACACCGACCTCACGGTCCCGTCCGGCGAGAACGCTCAGACCATCGACGACTTCCTGGCCGGCACCGCCCTGGCCGGGCTCGGCGCCACCTACATGCAGGCGGAGAGGACCTACGGTGTGAGCGCCCAGTACCTGGTCGCGCACTCGATCGAAGAGTCGGGATGGGGCACCAGCGCCATCGCCCAGAGCGACGACAATCTCTTCGGCTACGGCGCCGACGACAGCGACCCCGGCGGTGACGCGTCCACCTTCCCGAGCTTCTCCGCCTGCATCCTGTACGTCGCGCAGCAGGTTAAGGAGCAGTACCTCAGCCCGGGCGGCCAGCACTACCACGGACCGACGCTCCGCGGGATGAACGTCGACTACGCTTCCGATCCCCTCTGGGCATCGAAGATCGCCGCCATCGCGCGCACCATCCCGCTTCCCGGCTCCTGACCCTTCGAGTCGGAGGCACGGCGTGGCGCCATGCGCTGTGCACGCGCGAGGGTGGTCACGGCCGGATCCGCGGCGCGCTGTCATCGACCTGACAGGAAGGGGCTGGTAACTCTTGTGACGGCGACTCCGCCACCTCCATCCGATAGCGCAACCGAAACAGGTCCACAGGCGTATAGACAGACATGATCTCCCCCCTTCGCGTCACCAACGACGAGATCACCGAGCAGCTCCGTCACCGGATCCGCCGGGATTCAGAGAGACGGCGCATGGAGCGGCCGATCGAGGAGGTCGACCGGATCATCGCCGAGTGCGAGGAGCTGCTGCTGGTCGGACGCAAGCGCGTCCCCCTCTGCATGGAGGAGAGGCTCCGCCGCCTGCAGTGCACCCTTCCCTTCTCCGCACCGGAGCTGCATGCGGGCGTGACCATCGTCCACCTGATGGATCAGCTGTTCGACCTGCAGACCGGCCTTCTCGGCCGTCGCGTCGACCGCGCCGCGTACCCCGACCACGACGACTTCGACTGACAGCGGCCGCCGGGCTCGCACTACCCGGCGTCGGTCGCCTCCGAGAGCGGATGGGAGGCGCAGTAACCGGGGTCAGGGCTGAGCAGCGGGTCGTGGAAGCCGAGCTGCACGCCGCGACCCTGCACCACCACCAGGCATTCGAGGCCGAACTGGCTCAGGTTGGCCCCGCTCAGCAGGGGGGCGAGTGAGATTGCCGCCTCGCCCCGGGGGTCGATCGCGGAGCGCATGAAGGCGGGGACCGGCTGGCTGCCGACATCGAGCTCCACCACGTCGGGGACTATCGACCCGTCGGACCCAAGGCTGAGGATGAGCCGGGCCGTCACCACGACCGGCAGGGGCCCGAGGTGGCTGTCGGCGGTGACCCAGAGCTGCCCGTCGCGGGCGCGGACCCTCACGGCGCTGAACATCTCAGGGTCGGGGTTGCCGGTCGCCGCGAGCGTCGAGAGATCCTGCTCGCTGACCAGGATGGCCGCGCCCCTCGCGCCCGGGCTGGCGAGCTGGGCTTCGACCTCGGAGCCCAGGGCGGTGGCGATGGCCGCAGGGCTCTGACCGTCGTCGGGGCCGACCGGAGGTGCTCCGAGATCCGGCGTGCCGCTCGTGCGGATCAGGAGGACGAGGACGAGAGCCAGGGCGGCGAGTACGACGAGAACGGTGAGCCCGGCGCAGCAGCCTCGGACGAGACCGCGCTCCCCGGATCGGCGCCCCCGGGCGGCGCGGGTCAACGGATCTTGAAGAAGAGGAAGAAGCTGGTCCCGGCGAGGACGGCGAACACCCCGATCGCGAGAAGCAACCAGTCCACCAGGGGTGAGCCGCCCCCGTGGGGGTGCGGGACGACGGTGAGGTTGGCGTTGGTTGGCGGGATGCTCGCCTGGGTCTGCTGGGGATCGATCGACTCGGCGTACTTGGTCGGCACGGTGGTGGGCGCGGCCGTCGGGGTCGGGGACGGCGTCGCGGTCGGCACCGGGGTGGCCGTGGGCGGCGCGGTTCCGAAGGTGGGACCGACCCCTGTGGGGGTCGAGGTGCAGAAGAAACAGAAGCTCGAGGTGGGCGTCGGCGTGCTCGGCCGCGGCGTGCTGGTCGGCGCCGGGGTCCCGGTCGCCGTGGGCGTGGGCGTGGGGGTGTCGGCGCGTGCCACCGAGGGTGCCGGGCTGAGCGGTCCGGCGAGGAGCAGCCAGCCGGCTGCGATGGCGAACGCGATCCCGAGAGCCCGGCGCAGGGTGATCCCGCCGTCTCTCGCGAGACCCCGCCTCTCCGACCTGCGAGCGTTGCGTCGCACCGCGGTGCGCTCCTCCGGGGGCGGTGGTCGGTACTCCCGCTGCCCGCCGCCCACTCCGGCGGTCGGGTCAGGATCCGGTGGCCCCGGTCCGGGAGGATAGCGCGCTCCGCACGCCTCGCGGGCATCGGATCAGGCGGAGCGCGACCACCCGGGCCCGGCGGGCGGAGCGCGTACCATCGCTGCGGACGATGGCTTCGAGGACACCTCTCCACGCCCGCCACCTCTCCGCCCGGGCGGTGATGGTGGAGTTTGCCGGGTACGAGATGCCCCTGCGCTACAGCTCGATCCGGGACGAACACGTCGCGGTCAGGACCCGGGCCGGCCTCTTCGACCTCTCCCACATGGGGGAGGTTCGGCTCCTCGGGCACGGGGCAGAGGCCACCCTGCAGCGACTCCTGGCCAGCGACGTCTCGTCGCTGTCGCTCGACCGCGCCCTGTACACGGTGGTCTGCAACGACGGCGCCGGGATCGTCGACGACTGGATCGTCTACCGGGTGGAGGACGGCTTCCTGGCGGTGATCAACGCGGCCCGCCGGGAGGCTGATCTCGAGTGGATCCGGGCGCATCTCCGCCCGGGCACCGAGCTCCACGACGAGAGCGACGAGACGGCGCTCATCGCCATCCAGGGACCGGCTGCCATCGGCATCGTGCAGACCCTCACCGCCTCCGCCCTCTCGAGCCTGCGGCCGTTCGCCTCCGCCCTGGGGAGGGTGGCGGGGGTGGAATGCCGGATCTCGCGAACGGGCTACACGGGCGAGGATGGGCTGGAGCTGTACTGCGATGCCGATCCGGCGCCGGGGCTGTGGGACGCCCTGCTCGAGGCGGGCGCGGGGGCCGGCCTCCTTCCGGTGGGGTTGGGGGCCCGGGACACCCTCCGGCTGGAGGCCGGCCTTCGGCTCTACGGTCAGGACATGGACGAGGATGTCGATCCCTACAGCTGCGGTCTCGGCTGGACGGTGCGGCTCGACGGGCGCGATTTCGTCGGAGCGGCGCGGCTGCGCGAGATGGACCCCGACGACCCGCCCCGGCGCTTCGTCGGGCTGGCCGTCGGGCCGCGCCAGATCCCGCGCCACGGGATGCCGGTCAGATCCGGGGACGAGGCGGTCGGAGTGGTGACCAGCGGTGGCTTCAGCTTCAGCCTCGGCCACGGGATCGCGACCGCCTACGTCGCGCCCCACCTCGCCGCCGCACCGCTCGGCATCGACCTCCACGGCGAGACGGTGCCGGCCCGGCGGGTCCCTCTTCCCTTCTACCGCCGGGGTCCACACCCCGCCGAGCACCCGCACCCGCGCCACGATTGAAGGAGCCAGACATGCCCGACCTCTCCGGTTACCGCTTCACCCCCACCCACGAGTGGGTGCTCCGTGACGGCGACGCGGCCACCGTCGGGATCTCCGACCACGCCCAGGCTCAGCTCGGCGACGTCATCTTCCTGGACCTGCCGGCCGTGGGGGCGAAGCTGACCGCGGGCCGGCGATTCGGCGCCATCGAGTCGGTCAAGGCGGCGAGCGACCTCTACGCTCCGGTCTCGGGAACTGTCAGCGAGTTCAACGTAACGCTCACCGACGCCCCCGAGCGGGTCAACACCTCCCCCTACGAGGATGGTTGGCTGCTCCGGCTGCGCGATGTTACCGAGGGGGACGTCGAGCTGGTCGACGAGCCGACCTACCGCGCCCGGGCCGAGGAGTAGATAGACTTCGGGGGTTCTCGGGGTCAGCTAGCTCAGCTGGTTAGAGCGCGCGGTTCACATCCGCGAGGTCGAGGGTTCGAGTCCCCCGCTGACCACCACGTCTCACCTGCCGGTCGCCCCCGCGCGGCGAGGTCAGCCTCCGGGGGCACGCCGCCCGCCTGCCCGCCGGCACGACGGTGATCCGCCGGGCCACGGAGAGGGGCGAAGACCGAGTTCCAGCAAAGAGGACGCCGAACGCGTGGAACGCCTCGCCGGCGCGCCCACCAGCACCGTCAGACCACGTTAGGGAGACTTCTGTCCTTAACGCCCGGTGAGAGGTGGGTGGTCCACGGCGAGACCGCTCATCGAGACACGCTCCTCGATGTCTCGGGCCGGGCCGACCCGCGAGGGGGGCGGGGGGCGGTCGCCGCCCGGGCGAGGCGGGAGCGGTCGGCTTCCAGGAGAAGGTCACGGTGCCGTTCGTGGGCGAGCAGTCGGTGGATGTGTGGGCTCATCATTCGAGAAGCCTAGCGGCCAATGTGGACAGGATCGGTCCTATATGATTGAGAATCAATGGACCTTTCGAAGGAACGTCTCCTCACCCTGCTGGAGCTGCTCCAGGTGCGCCGCGAGATGGGTGGAGAGGAGATCGCCCAGCGCCTCGAGGTCACGACGCGCACCGTCCGGCGGTACATCCACGGCCTGCAGGAGATGGGCATCCCGATCGAGGCGGAGCGAGGGCGGGCCGGCGGCTACCGGATGCGGCCGGGATTCAAGCTGCCCCCGCTCATGTTCACCAACGAGGAGGCGCTCGTCCTGGTGCTGGGCCTGCTGGCCGCCGAGCGGCTCGGGTTGGCCACGTCGGGTCTCGCGGTCGAGGGCGCCCTGGCCAAGCTCGACCGCGTGCTGCCCGAGGCGCTCCGGGAGCGGCTGCGGGCGGCCCAGGAGACCCTGGAGCTCGGCCTGGGCGATCCGGACCACGAGCCGGGGCACGCCGATGGGGGGACGGTGCTCAGCCTGTGCACCGCCGCCCGCGAGGGAGCCCGGCTCAGGTTCCGCTACCGCTCCTCGCGCGATGAGGAGAGCGAACGCCTGCTGGACCCCTACGGCATCGCGTTTCACAACGGCCGCTGGTACGTCGTCGGGTGGGATCACCTGCGAGACGCCATGCGCACCTTCCGGCTCGACCGCATCCTCGACCTGGAGCGGACCCGGGAGAGCTTCGAGGCCCCGGAGGGATTCGACCTGATGGACGAGATCCACCGCAGCATGGCGAGCGTCCCCTACCGCTGGCGGGCGGAGGTCCGGCTGGACGTCTCCCTGGACGAGGCACGCCGGCTGGTCAGCCCGAGCGTCGGGAGCGTGGAACCGATGGACGGGGGGGTCCGGCTGCGCATCGGTGCCGACGACCTGGAGTGGATCGTGCGCCGGCTCTCGCTGCTCGGCGTCGCCTTCACCGTGCTCGGGCCACCCGAGCTCCGCGACGCCGTCCTGCGGGAGGCGGCGCGGCTCGCCGTCTGCGCCCGGGGCTGAGAGGCCGCGAGGTCAGCCCCCCTCCCCACCCCGATCCCGGGCGAAGAGGCGGAGGCTCACCACGCAGGCGGCCGCGGCCAGGGTCAGCCCACCGGCCAGGTCGGCCAGGTAGTGCTGGTGGATCAGCACCGTCGAGGCCACGATGAGCAGGGTCCAGCCGCCGGCCACCATGCCGATGCGCCGATCGACCCGCCACCAGTGGATGGCCACGATGGTCGAGAGCGACGTGTGCAGGCTCGGGAAGTCGTTGTACGGCCGGTCGCCTGCGTACACGGTCCGGATCAGCGCCGTGAACGGATCCGAACCGATGAGCTCGGGCCGGGCCACGTACGACTGGAGGAAGATGTAGAAGGCGTAGCTGACCAGCCAGGCGATGATCATGGCCACGGCGGCGGAGCGGAGGAGCCGGACCCTCGCGAGCAGCAGGAGCGCCATGGTGACGGCGATGTACGGGGTCAGCGAGACGTAGGGGATGACGAACACGGGCACCACCGGGATGCCCTGATCCAGGGGCGTGCGCAGGAAGATGCGGTTGGGCCCGTGGTTGAGGGGCGCGTAGAGCAGGTTCACCCCGTACCAGACCACGAGCAGGACCAGGGTGGCGAGAGCCACGCCCCAGCTCTCCCCGAAGATGCCCCGCCGCAGCTGGGCGCGCAGCCACGTCATCACGGTGCCGGGAATGATGCGACAGCGGGGCGGGGTGCGGTCAGCCCGGGGCGCTGCCCCGCGGGTCAGACGATCGGGGAGGCCGGCTGCGCCCAGGTCACCGGGAAGACCGGGACGGCCGGGGCGACCGGGGTGCGGAGCAGCTTGACCAGGGCGATCGAGTTGAGGACGAGGGTCACCGGGGTGGCGACCACCGAGACCAGCCCCCACCAACCGAGGAGGAGGGTGTCGAGGGTCATGTGCCGCCACGCGACCATCCCGCACTGGCGGCAGAGCGGGCCGCGGAGGACCACGTGGTGGAGGGTCAGCCCGCGCCCGCGGTGCTGGTGGAGCGTGGCCACCGCGGTCGGCCCCCGCTGGCAGAGGCGGCAGCTGGCCGGCGGGACGTTCTCGGGGCTCATGGGCGCGGTGAAGTCTGCTCGCGCGGGTCTCGATGGGATAGATGCATCAGACGCTTGTGGCTCAAATGCACTCCTTCCGTTACCGCGCGGGTCGGCGGCCGTCGCGACGGCGCCGCCGGCCGGTCAGGCGTACGCTGCAGAGGATGGACGGTGGGCATCCGGGGGCCGAGACCCCGGCCTCGGACGCGGGAACCGGCGCGGCCCCGGAGCGGGGAGATGGCGCGCCCACGGAGGAGCGGACGGCCCCCGAGGTCGAGGGGTCGCGAACCCATGATCCCCGCACCCCGGCGGCCCTGGTCGAGATGATGTCGCGGGACTGGGAGGCCACCAGCACCTTCCCCGATCGTCCCCACCCCGCCGCCCCCCGCTACGCGGCGCGGCGGCGTGCGCTCTCCGCCCTCTTCCCCGGTGTCCACCTGGTCGTCCCGACCGGGGTGCCCAAGGTCAGGGCCAATGACACCGAATACCGGTTCCGGCCGGGCAGCGACCACTACTGGCTCACCGGCCACACCGAACCGGGGGGCGTGCTCCTCCTCCGCGCCGAGGGCGACGGGCACGCGGCGACCCTCTACATGGAGCCCCGATCCGACCGTTCAGGTCCGGCCTTCTTCACCAATGCCCGGAGCGGGGAGCTCTGGGTGGGCCCCCGGCGGGGGGTGCCGGAGACGGCCTTCCTGCTCGGCATCGAGTGCGCCGCAGTGGATGGCCTGGCCGGCGAGGTGCGGGAGCTGGACGGCCCGGTCCTGCTCCTGCGCGGGCTCGATCCCGAGATCGACTCGCTGGTCGCCCCACCCGCCGACCCCTCGGAGGAGCGCCGCCTCGCTCAGGAGCTGGGGGAGCTGCGCCTCGTCAAGGACGTCCACGAGGTCCGGATGCTGGAGCGGGCGGTGGAGGCGACCATCCGCGGCTTCGAGGACGTGGTCCGCGCCCTCCCCGAGGCGATGGAGCAGGGGGAACGGGTGGTGGAGGGGGTCTTCAACCTCCGCGCCCGGGTCGAGGGCAACGACGTCGGCTACGACACCATCGCCGCCAGCGGAGCCCACGCCACCATCCTGCATTGGAGCCGGAACGACGGGGAGGTCAGGAGCGGCGATCTCCTCCTCCTCGACGCCGGGGTCGAGAGCGACGAGCTGTACACCGCCGACGTCACCCGGACGCTGCCGGTCTCGGGCCGTTTCACCCCCGATCAGCGCCGGCTGTACGAGCTGGTGCGCCGGGCCCAGGAGGCCGCGATCGCGGAGGTCCGGCCCGGGGCGGCCTTCCTCGACCCCCACCGGGCCGCGATGCGGGTCCTGGCCGAGGGCCTGGAGGAGCTCGGCATCCTGGCGGTCAGCTCCGAGACGGCACTCGCCGAGAACCTGCAGAGTCACCGCCGCTACACCCTCCACGGGACCTCCCACATGCTCGGCCTCGACGTCCACGACTGCGCCGAGGCCCGGGAGGAGGAGTACCGCGGGGGCAGGCTCCAGCCCGGGCATGTGCTCACCGTGGAGCCCGGCCTCTACCTTCAGCCCGACGACCTCACGGTTCCCGAGCACCTGCGGGGGATCGGCATCCGGATCGAGGACGACGTCCTGGTGACCGAGGACGGCTGCCGGGTGCTGAGCGGAGGGCTTCCCACCGACCCGGATGAGCTGGAGCGCTGGATGGCGGGCCTGCGCGGTGGGGACGTGCAGCTCCGGCGCCCGCTCGGCTGATCGGCGCCGCGCCGCGACCGTCAGAGGCCGGCCTGGTACACTCTCGCTTCCGCAGCTTTCCTGCGTCCGGCGTCACCGCCTTGGCCACCTCGGCGGCGAACCGATCCCTCGCCGGGCGCCGTTCAGCCCATAGGAAAGGAGGTGCGCGCGTGGTGCGCGACTACGAGCTCATGTACATCGTCCGGCCCGAACTCGACGACGAGGCGCTCCGGACCACCACCGAGTCGGTGGACACCCTGATCCGTGGCCTGGGTGGCACGGTCGGCAAGACGACCATGTGGGGCAAGCGCCGGCTTGCCTACGAGGTGGACCGCCTCCGCGACGGCCACTACGTGATCACCCTGCTCCAGCTCGACGGTGCCCGGGTGGCCGACCTGGAGCGCGCGCTCCAGATCCACGACACGGTCTTTCGCCATCTCCTCGTCCGCGGGGACGAGACGGTGCCGGCATCCGAGGACGGGGCTCCGCCCCTGGACGACGGCGAGGTCCCCGTCGCAGGGTCCGGACTTCCCGGCGGTGAGGACGACGCGGCTGACGACACAGCCGACGAGGACGACGACGCGCCCGCGGCGGAGATCGCCGAGGGGGATGAGGAGTAGCCATGGCCGGTTCCCTCAACAGAGTCATGCTGATCGGAAGGCTGACCCGCGACCCGGAGCTGCGCTACACGCCGAGCGGCACCGCGGTCTGCAACCTCGCCCTCGCCACCAATCGCTACGGATCCGACGCGAGCGGCGAGCGGAAGGAGTACACGGACTACCACGACATCGTGGTCTGGAACCAGGGCAACCGCAAGCTTGCCGAGCTCTGCAGCCAGTACCTCCAGAAGGGCCGCCTGGTCTACGTGGAGGGCCGCCTGCAGACCCGCTCCTGGGACGACACCCAATCGGGCCAGAAGCGGTACAAGACCGAGGTCAACGCCAACGACGTCCAGTTCCTCGACAGCCGCCAGGATGGAGGCGCCCCGGTGGACACCCCCTCCCACGCGGCCCCGGCAGGCGCCAGCCCCGAGGTTGGCGGCGACATCGACCCCGACGACATCCCCTTCTGAGGTCTGACAGATTCCCATGCCTGATTTCGACCGCCGCCGCCGCAAGGTGTGCAGCTTCTGCCTGGAGCACCAGGACGTCATCGACTACAAGGAGGTCGCGCGCCTGCGACGCTACCTCTCCGATCGGGGCAAGATCCTCCCCCGCCGCATGACGGGGGTCTGCTCCCGCCACCAGCGCCGGCTCACGGTCGCCCTGAAGCGGGCGCGCCACATCGCGCTCCTGCCCTACACGGCGGATCTCCGCTGAGCTAGGCGGGCGGGGTGGCCTGGGGCAGGCCGAGATCCGAACGGACCAGGTTGGAAGTCGACGCCTCCACAGCGACGTCCATCGCGACGATCAGCTCCCAGGTGCCGATGGTGGCATCGGTGGCCGCGTCCAGCGCGGTGATGGAGGTGAGAGTGACCTCGTCACCGCTGATGAGGGTCCGAACGTCGGCCACCGCCTTCGCCGGCCACCGTGTCGAGGAGAGCCTCTGGTCGAAGGTCCGGATCGCGGCCGTCAGCGGCGCCGTGCCGGCGGCGGCAACATCGGCGCCGATCGTGCTCGGGTTCCACGTGGTCTCGACCGTCTCGAAAGCTGCGAACGCCGCGTTCATCGGCGCCAGGTCGGTCAGGTAGGCGTGTCCCGCCGCGGCCTTGGAGAGAGGGGTCGCAACAGCTGACGTCCCACCGCAGGCCGAGACCACCGCGCCGGCCGTGCAGAGAACCATGACCAACCACGCCCGATGCCTGGATGTCGAGACCACGATCACCTTCCTCGCCGGCGCGGGGCGGCCGGCACCCGCCTTCGCGCCGAATCCTACCCGGCGGCCGCGGCGGAACCCCGCCCACGGCGGAAGGGCGTGACCTATACTCCGGCCAAGGTTTCGTACCCATGCGCCGGGCCCGTCTTCTCCACGTCCTTGCCAGCGCCCCGGTCGCCGTCGTCCTGACGGTCGCTCCAGCGCTGTCGACGGCCGCCGTCGAAGCCGCGAGCCTCCCCCCTCCCTACATCGTCGCCATCGACCCCGGCCACGGGGGAAGCGACCCGGGTGCGCTCGGGCTGGACGGGCTGGTGGAGAAGAACCTGACCCTCGACGTCTCGGACCGTCTGGCGGCGCTCCTGCGCGCCGACGGCGTCACGGTGGTCATGACCAGGACGACCGACACCAGCGTGAGCATCCAGCAGCGATCGGACATCGCCAACGCGTCCCACGCCGACGTCTTCCTCCCCATCTACTTCAACTCCTGGACCACCCCCACCCCGGACGGCTCCGTCGTGCTCTATCCCTACGCCCGGGACGTCCCGTTCGCCACCGACATCAGCCAGGCCGTGTCCGACTACATCGGCCCCTACGGCGACCACGACGGCGGCATCGTGCTGCGCAACGACTGGTGGCTCCAGCCGACCATGCCC
>JBEKAP010000013.1:0-20741 GCA_050015875.1 Candidatus Dormibacteria bacterium
GATGGCACCCAGACGAGGGACTACGTCTACGTGGCGGACGTGGTCGCGGCCAACCTGGCAGCGATCACCGCCCCTCCCGGCTCATACAACGTGGGCACCGGCGCCGAGTGCGATGTCAACGAGCTGCATCGTCACCTCGCGCGCATCATCGGGGTCACGGCACCCGCCGCCCACGGGCCCGGCAAGCCCGGGGAGCAGCTGCGCTCCTGCCTCGACGCCTCGCTGGCGGCGGCCCGCCTGGGATGGACTCCCCGCTTCACCCTCGACACCGGCCTCGAGTCGACGGTCGCGTACTTCCGCGACCGGGGCCCGGGCTACTTGTAGCGGAAGGTGATCCGGCCCCGACTCAGGTCGTACGGGCTCAGCTCGACCCTCACCTGATCGCCGATCAGGATGCGGATGTAGAACTTGCGCATCTTGCCGGAGGTGTAGGCGAGGACGTCCTGCCCGGTCTTGAGGCGGACCTTGAACATGGCGTTGGGCAGCGGCTCGACCACCGTGGCATCCATCTCAATCGTCTCCTCCTTGACCTCGGGGGAGCTGGTGGTGTCGGTGGGGTCACGCCGCCGCACCGGACTGCGCCGGCGGGTGACGCCTGGTCGAGGTGGACGTCGCGCCAAAGTGTCTCCTCGTATAGTGAACGGAACCGATCGGCAGGACCGGCCCGATTGTCGAGCGTAGCACGGGCTGCCCACGGGGCAGACTGGGCAGGCCGGGTCAGCCGGCGCTCGCCGGTCGCCGGGCCGTGGACCCGTGACCCCACCATCTCACCCCGTCAGAGAACACCCACATCCAAAGTGCAAACCCGATGAGCAGCAGCCCGTACCTGGAGACGCTGAAGCGGCGCGTCCTCGTCTTCGACGGAGCGATCGGAACCAACCTCCAGGCCATGGACCCGACGCCGGCGCAGTTCGGCGGGGCGGCCCTCGAGGGCTGGGTGGACGGCCTGGTGCTCCACAGCCCCGACCTCGTGGAGCGGATCCACCGCTCCTTCCTGGAGGTCGGCGCCGACGTCCTCGAGACCTGCACCTTCCAGGCCACCCATCTCCGCCTGGCCGAGTGGGGTGCCGGGGAGCGGACCCACGAGCTCAACGAGAAGGCTGCCCGGCTGGCCCGGCGTCTCGCCGACGAGCACTCCACGGCCGAGCGCCCCCGCTTCGTGGCCGGCAGCATGGGGCCCTCCGGCTTCCTGCCGGCGAGCAGCGACCCGAGCCTGGGGCGGATCACCTTCTCGGAGCTGGTCGCCGCCTTCCGCGAGCAGGCCGAGGGGTTGCTCGACGGCGGCTCCGACCTCCTCATCATCGAGACGAGCCAGGACATCCTGGAGGTCAAGGCGGCGATCTTCGGGTCACGCGAGGCCTTCGAGAGCACCGGCCGCCGCGTCCCCATCCAGGCTCAGGCGACGCTCGACGTCTCGGGCCGGATGCTCCTCGGTACCGACATCGCCGCCGTCCTCGCCATCCTGGAGTCGCTGCGGGTGGACGTGGTCGGGCTCAACTGCTCGACCGGTCCCGAGCACATGCGCGAACCCATCCGCTACCTCGCCGAGAACACCCGGCTGCCCATCTCCTGCATCCCCAACGCCGGCCTTCCCATCAACGTCGGCGGGCGCGCCCACTACCCGATGCAGCCCGACCCCATGGCCGACCAACTGGAGGAGTTCGTCCGCGACCTGGGTATCAACGTGGTGGGCGGCTGCTGCGGCACCACCCCGGCCCACATCGCCGCGCTGGTCCGCCGGGTGGGCGGTGCCGCCCCGGTGGCGCGCGACGTCGACGAGCGCCCCCGGCTCGCCTCCAGCATCCGCGCGACCGACCTCGACCAGGAGCCCAAGCCGCTCCTGATCGGCGAGCGGGTCAACGCTCAGGGCTCCAGGAAGATCAAGGAGCTGCTGCTCGCCGACGACTACGACGGCATCGTCCGGGTCGGCCTGGGCCAGGTCGAGGGCGGGGCCCACGCCCTGGACGTCTGCGTCGCGCTCACCGAACGGAGCGACGAGGGCGACCAGATGGCCACCGCGGTCAAGGCCCTCCAGCAGGCGGTCGAGGCGCCGCTCGTCTTCGACTCCACGGATGCCGCGGTGATCCAGCGCGCCCTGGAGGCCTACCCGGGCCGCGGCATCGTCAACTCCGTCAACCTGGAGAACGGCCGCGCGCGCTGCGATGCGGTGCTGCCTCTGGTCCGGGACCACGGGCAGTGCGTCATCGCCCTGACCATCGACGAGCAGGGGATGGCGAGGAGCCGCGAGCGCAAGCTCGAGGTGGCGCGGCGGATCCGCGACATCGCCTGCGGCGAGTACGGGCTGGCACCCCACCAGCTGCTCTTCGACGACCTCACCTTCACCCTGGCCACCGGGGACGACGAGTGGATCGATTCCGCGGTGGAGACGATCGAGGGCATCCGCCTGATCAAGCGGGAGCTGCCCGGGGTGCTCACCTCGCTCGGCGTGAGCAACGTCTCGTTCGGGCTCACCCCGCCGGCCCGCGCCGTGCTCAACAGCGTCTTCCTCTACCACTGCGTCGAGGCCGGGCTGGACGCAGCGATCATCAACCCGGCCCAGACCGTCCCCTACGCGGAGGTCAGCGCGGAGAGGCGCGAGCTGGCCGAGGACCTCGTCTTCAACCGGCGTTCGGATGCGCTCGCCCGCTACATCGAGCACTTCTCGGGGGTGACCGAGCGGGTCGGGGCGGAGAAGGTCGACCCCTTCGCCGGGCTCGCCGCCCCGGAGCGCATCCACGCTCAGATCCTCCACCGCCGCAAGGAGGGGATCGAGGCGCTGATCGACGAGACGCTCCGCGACCGGAGCGCGATCAGCGTGCTCAACGACATCCTCCTGCCCGCCATGAAGGACGTCGGCGACCGCTTCGGCGCCGGCGAGCTGATCCTCCCCTTCGTCCTGCAGAGCGCCGAGGTGATGAAACGCGCCGTGGCCCATCTGGAGCAGTACCTGGATCGGACCGAGGGGTACACCAAGGGTCAGGTGGTGCTGGCCACCGTCTTCGGGGACGTCCACGACATCGGCAAGAACCTGGTCAAGACCATCCTGAGCAACAACGGGTACACCGTCCACGACCTGGGCAAGCAGGTGCCGCTCACGACCATCGTCGAGAAGGCCGTCGAGGTGGACGCGGACGTCATCGGCCTGAGCGCCCTCCTGGTCAGCACCAGCAAGCAGATGCCGATGATGGTCGAGGAGCTGGACCGCCGCGGGCTCGCCTACCCGGTGATCATCGGCGGCGCCGCCATCAACCGGGGATTCGGGCGGCGCATCCTCTACCTCGACACCGAGCGCGTCTACGAGCCGGGGGTCTTCTACTGCAAGGACGCCTTCGAGGGTTTGGAGACCTGCGATCAGCTGGTCGATGCAGAGCGTCGCCCGCCGCTCGTGGAGCGTGTGCGCGCCGAGGCTCACACCTTCCGCGACCAGGAGCGGGCCAAGGCGGCCGCCAAGGCGGAGCTGCCCAAGGTCGTGGTCAGCGCACGCAGCGACACGCGAACCGACGCTCCCATCCCCACGCCGCCCTTCTGGGGCCCCCAGGTGGTGACCGGCATCTCCGCCCAGGCGGTATACCCCCACATCGACCGCAACTCGCTCTACAAGATGAGCTGGCAGTTCCGCGGCGTTCACGACCCGGAGAAGTGGGACGAGCTGGTGCGCACCGAGCTGGAGCCCCGCCTCGAGAGATCGATGCGAGAGGCGCAGCGGGAGGGCTGGCTCGACCTGCAGGCGGTCTACGGTTACTGGCCGGCGCTGGCGGATGGCGAAGCCGTGGTCGTCTTCGACCCCGAGGACCACGGCCGCGAGATCGCCCGCTTCACCTTCCCGCGCCAGGGCGAGCAGCACCGGCTCTGCCTCGCCGACTACGTGAGGCCGCAGGAGTTGTCGGTCGACGGCGAGCGCGACGTGATCGCGCTCCAGGTGGTGACCACCGGACCGCGGGCCAGCGAGGTGTCCAACCAGCTCCAGGTCGAGGGCGACTACGACGACATGCTGCGCATCCACGGCTTCGCCACCCAGATGGCCGAAGCCACCGCGGAGTACATCCACGCCCACATCCGGCGTGAGCTGGGGCTCGGTCCTGAGCAGGGCCGCCGCTACTCGTGGGGTTACCCGGCATGCCCCGAGCTGGCCGACCACGAGGTCCTCTTCCGGATCGTGCCCGCGGAGCGGATCGGGGTCACCCTCACCGAGGGCTACCAGCTGGTGCCGGAGCAGTCCACCGCCGCGATCGTCCTCCACCACCCGGAGGCGCGCTACTTCGCCGTCTACGGCAGCCGATTCGACGAGGCGGGGGGGCCAGGTGCGCCCGAGAAGGGGTCGGATGCGGGCAGGCCGGTGGAGGCCGACTGAGGCGTCCAGGCCTGCCGAGGCGAGTGTCAGACGAAGCCGACGACGTCGTCCGCGGTGCCAATGGTGGTGGTCTCTCCGGTTGCCAGGTCGATGAGATCGACATTGGCTCCGTCCAGCAGGGCGGCGAAGTCGTCGCTGACGCTGTACCAGCCGCAGGCAACCCCCTGGCTCTGGGTCACCAGGTTGACCGGCGTCCCCGACCCCGTGAGCTCCACGGACCACAGCGTCTCCGTGTAGTCATTCTCGTTGGCGTCGCCGGGCACCCCCTGCAGGGTGCAGTACGTCACCAACGAGTCGTCCGGGGTGAACCCGACGTCGCCGGGCGCCACGCCCCGCCGCGGTGGAGAGGGCCCCGTGGCCCTCCCCACCTGGTCCGGCACCGCTCACGCGCGCCGGGCGGCGGTAGTGCGATCAGTACAGAGCGGTGGCCGGCGAGTCCACCATCTCACCCTCGGGCGGGTAGAGGTGAGATGCGTACCCGTCCACCTTCGCCTCCGAGAGCCGGAAGTGCATCGCGGTGTAGTAGATGATCAGGCTGAAGACGGCGACGACCCCGAGGTCCCACCAGAACGGGATGCCGAAGTCGCCGGGGATGTTGCCGGTGCCACCGACCATGAAGGTCGAGACCCCCGCTGCGTTCTTCCCGAGGAGCCCGCCGATGGCACCTCCGGTGCCGAACTGCCCGAAGAAGGAGATGATCCCCATCCCGATCAGGTAGGGGAAGATCCACACCCCTGCGATCCAGTCGATCTTGGGCGCGTTGGGGTTGAGCTTGAAGGCTGCGGAGACGAGCATGAGGATGTATCCGATGGCGACGGCCACCATCAGCGTGCTGTACGTCCCCCACCCTGCCCAGTAGACGATCAGGCTGGCGCAGACGAAGGCCAGCGGGCAGAGCACGGCCGCCAGGGGGAGCAGGTAGGGCCGGTGAAGATCCGGCTTCGAGTAGCGCAGGGCACCGAGGGAGAGGGGTGCCCCCGCGTACATGAGCACCGACGCGCCGGTGACGATACCGATCAACGCGCTCCACGCCGGGAACGGGAGCAGGAAGAGGGCGCCGACGATGGTCGCGATGATGATCCCGAAGACCGGCACCTTGCTGCGCTTGCTGGTCCCCTCGAAGATCTGGGGGACGAAACCGTTCTTGCTGAGGCCGAAGGAGAGGCGCGAGGTGGTGGTGTTGTAGATGAGGCCGGTGCCTCCTGGGGAGATCACGGCGTCGATGCGGAGGACCACCGCGAGCCAGCCCAGTCCGGCGATGGTCGCCAGGGTGGCGTACGGGGATTCCGCGAGCGACGGGTTGTTGGTGCCAAGGGTCGCCCAGGTGGAGGAGTGGGCGAGCGTCGCCGGGGCCAGCGCACCGATGAAGGCGAACTGGACCAGGATGTAGATGAGCGCGCCGATGAGGGTCGCCCCGATGACCGCGCGGGGGATGTCCCGCTTGGGGTTGCTGCTCTCACCGCCGAGCTGCACCGCCTGCTCGAAACCGAGCAGGGAGAAGACGATGCCGCCGGCCGGGATGGCCGACAGGATGACCTTGGGCGGGTTGGCGCCCTTGAGGAAGAATCCACCCAGGGCCGTGAAGTTGCTCATGTGGAAGTGGGTGGTGACGAGCACGACGATGGCCAGGATGGGGACGAAGACCTTGAGGCTGGTGATCCAGGTGTTGCTCCGGGACAGCCACTTGATGCCCATCAGGTTGATGGCGGCGAAGACCACGAGAAGGGCCAGCGCCACCACGATCCCGGGACCCTGCAGGGTGCCGGCACCCGTGGCGGGGTCGATCTTGAACCAGCCGGACGCCCACGAGACCGTCGAGAAGTACTGGACGGTGGCGAGCACCTCGACCGGGGCGACGGTCGCGGCCTGCAGGTAGGAGAACCAGCCGAAGGAGGCTCCGGCCAGGCTCCCGAAGGCGTAGTGGGGGAAGCGGCTCGTCCCACCACTGACGTGGAAGATGCCCCCCAGCTCGGCGTGGATGAGGGCGAGGAGGATGACGATGGCCGAGGCGATGATCCAGGAGAAGACCACGGCCGGGCCGGCGAGGACGGTTGCGGTGAGCGCCCCGAACAGCCACCCGGAGCCGATGATCGATCCCTCCGAGGCCCACATCAGGCCGAGGAAGCCGACGTCGCGCTTCAGTCCCTCGTCGACGGTGCCGCCTGGGGGACCTCCGGCTTGTGCGGCCACTGTCATGGCCGGCCCTCCCGGGCCGCACCGGTGTCGGGCACCGGCGTGGACAATCCGACGTCAACAGCTGTAGCCATGACTGCGTACCTCGCGTGAGCCGGGAACTCCCATCCCCATGGCGGCCATCCCGGTTGCCGGGGTATGTTCCGCGTCTTGGCGGGTCTTGGCAAGACCCAACTTTGGACTACTGGGCGAGCATCGCCTGGATGCGGGCGCTGAGGTCCTTGATCTTGAAGGGCTTGGCGAGGGACTGGACGTTGCCGAAGGCCTCGAGCTGGGCGGCGGTCGCCGGGTTGACCAGAGCGCTGATGACCAGGACCTTGGGGGTCTGACCCCCGTCTGCCCTGATCCGCTCCAGCACCTGGGTCCCGGTCAGCTCGCCGGGGAGCATGAGATCGAGCAGGACGAGGTCGGGGTGAAACTCGGCGACGGCGGCCAGCCCCTCGTCGCCGGACTTGGCCACCTTCACCTCGTGGCCCTCCATCGTGCAGAGCAGCGATTCGATGTCGGCGAGGGCGTAGTAGTCCTCGATGATCAGGACCTTGCGGACCGGCGCGGCGGGGGAGACTCGTGGGGCCACGGCGGACCGAGCATACCCCCCGGGACCCGCCCGCGACCGATCAACCGGCCCGCCAAACCCTGACAGCGACGACCGCCGTCACTCCGGACACGGATCCGGGCATCTCGGGCTCCGACTCCGTGAAGATGGGGACGGATCCGGGCGGCGGGGTCTCCCGAGCGCCGAGGACGAGGAGGTCTCCGTCCCGGACCGGGCTGGCCGCCGAGGACCCCGAGATCTCCCGGAAGCCCGCCTCGGCCAGCTCGATGTCGACGCTGGCGCCGCCCACGGCGTGATCGGGAGGGGGAGGGAGGGCGACGAAGCACGCGTAGATGTAGGGCTGCTTGAGCTCCGAGGAGAGCCAGACGGTGTGGTCGCCGGCAATGGCGTGAGCCCGGCTGATGGCCGCCATCTCGGGTCCGCCAAACCAGATCGCCGACCGCGTCGTGTAACCGCCGAAGAGGTCGACGCTGAAGAGGGCCGTCTCGGCCGCAACCGCCACCGCCAGGGCGATGGCCACCGCCCGCCAGGCCGCGCGCCGCCGCAGCAGCGGACGGAGCCCGTCGATCCCGTAGGCGGTGATGGCGATCCAGAAGGGAAGCGCCGTGGCGTCCCGGAGCGCGTGGGGCGTCCCCTCATTGGTGAGCGCCGCCGCGATGGGGGCGAGCACCAGCCCGATCAGGACGAAGCGGGGCAGGGGCTCCCGCCACCGCCGAACGCAGACGACGATGCCGGCGACCAGAAGCGGCAAGGTCGCGACCAGCAGCTCGCCCCCGAAGCCGGTGCTCTGGCGCAGGTTGGGATCCCCGCTCACGAGGAGGAAGCCGGGTCCGAAGTAGGCGGCCATGTTGCCGGCGAAGCGCGCCGCCACGGTCCAGAGCGGGGGGTGCCCGGCGGCGATGCTGATCGAGTTGAAGTAGAAGGTCAGCTGGCCGGGGTGGCGCATCGCCCAGAGGGCGAGGAGCAGGTAGGCGGCGAGCAGCGCGACGATGAAGAGGTCGAGGCGGCGGAGCAGTCGCCAGCCGCTGAAGCAGAGCACCACGGCGGCGGCGAGGAGCGCACCCTCCAGCCGCCCGACCGTGTAGGCGTACACGCTGAAGGCCAGAGCGAGGCCGGCGAAACCGAACCAGCGCCGGCGGGTGGGCTCCAGAGCGGCCCGGGCGAGGCACCAGAGCATCACGGCGAGGCACGCCACCATCGACGGGACCTCGAACGCCACGCGGCTCTGGAGAACCAGCCATGGGGTGGCTCCGGCGACCAGCAGGGTGACCAGCGCCACTCCCTTGGAGCCGGTGGCCCGGCGGGCGAAGCCGGCCATGGCGATGGCGGTGAGGATGCCGAAGAGCGCGGCCGGCGTCCGGACCACCGCCGTGGTCAGGCCGAAGAGCCGGACGAAGGGGACCAGGGCGTAGATGTAGACGGGGTTCTTCCACTCACCGAAGGCCTGGAAGTAGAGGGGAAGGGTCGCCCCGTGCTCGTCCACCCCGAAATGGGCGATGGTCCAGGCGTTGTAGCCGATCGAGACCTCGTCCGCATAGAGGCCGGACGGGGTGGTGCTCAGCCCGACCAGGTTGCGAATGGCGATGGCACCGACGGCGGCGATGAAGGCCAGCGACCAGCGGCGGCGGACGGCGAACCGCCAGAGCCGAGTGCCGGGTCGCCCCCTTGGCACCGGCGTCGCTTCGGTCGAAGACGGGGTGGCGGCCACGGCCAGCGACGCTAGCAGCGCCGCCGACGCCGTGGGGCATCGCCGCGGTAACAAGGGCACCCGGCATCCCATCCGCGGGGTGGAGCTCGCGTGATGCGCACGCGTCAATCCATTCGAGCGATCGCCCTTGTCGCCGGTCCAGCATCCATGGGCCGCGCTCCCGGGCACCCTCACCCTTCTGCCCGGTTAAGGACTTCGATGTCCTTAACCCGTCTGAGCCACGTGGGGACCTCCTCCTCCGGCGAATTCGTCCTTCCGGGTTGCGGCCGGCCTCTCGCCCCGCCGCCCTCGCCCCGGTGGCAGAGTCACGCGAGGCTCACCCCGCCCATGCCCTCATGAGGTGAAGGTGAAGCTGCCCAGGCCGAGCGCGGGGACGAGCAGAGCGCGCTCGCTCTCGTCCAGCTCGATGGATCGCTCGCGGCCCGCGCCCCTCACGTCCGAGAGGGCATCCACGATGCTCTGGGTGAACCTGAGATCGCGCACCGGGCGCCCCAGTCTCCCGTTCTCGATCAGGAAGGTGCCGTCGCGGGTCATCCCGGTGATCACGGTCCGGAGCGGGTGGACGTCACGCACGTACCAGAGGCGGGTGACGTAGAGCCCGTGGTCGCAGGCCGCGATCAGGTCGTCGAGGCTGCTCTCTCCGCCCGCGACCACCAGGTGGCGAGCCCAGGGACCGAAGGTGTTGGGCATGGGGAGGGCATGGCCGGTGGAGGGGACGTCCTCGCGGAACGCGGTGGCGCTGTCATGCAGGAAGCTCCGGCAGACCCCCTCCTCGACACAGCTGACCCCTCGTGTCGACACCCCCTCGTCGTCGAAGGGAAAGGGCATCGCATCTGGGTGGCTGGCGTCGTCCGCGATGCTGACCAGCTCGCTCATCAGCCGCTCTCCGGGCCGCATGAAGCTCCGGTGCTCCTGGTGGGCGAGAGCGCTGAACCCGAGATCGGCGAGGTGCCCGACCAGGTCCGCGACCGCGTAGGGAGAGAGCACGACCGGGTAGACGCCCGGTTCCAGTGCCTCGGCTCCCTGGTTGCGACCGCAGGTCTCGACCGCCTCCTGGGCCACCGCCTCCGCGTCGAGGCGGCCGATGTCGTGGTGGTGGCGGTCGGCGTACCCCCAGCCGTTCTCGCCGCGGGCAACGCAGATCAGGCTGGCAGACGTGGCGGCGGCATGGCGCCGCACCCCCTGGGTGTTGGCGATGGCGGTGTGGGTCTGCGACGTCTGATACGCCCCGAACGCCTCGAACCCGGCGACGGCGCTCACGGCGGCGACAGTCGCCACCTGTCCCGCCCGCCATTCCGGAGTGCACTCAACCGTCGCGGCAGAGTGGGCGATCGGCCCATCGGATCCGGCGTCGGGGCGGGGGAGCGGCGTGATGTCGCCCGCCGGCGCCAGCTCGCGGGCCGCCTCCGCAGCAGCGATCAGCCGCCCCACCAGGTCGTCCACCTCTCCGCGAATCTCCGCGACCCCGACCTGCTCGTCGCCCATGAGGCGGAGCCGGACCCGCCGCGAGCTCTCGGCCACGTTCTGGTGGATCTGGTTGCGGGCGAAGCGGGTGAGCGCCTCCTCATGCTCGACCACCGTCACCTCGGCGCCGTCCCGCCCCAGCCGTTCCAGGATGGAGTCGGCGAGCGCCAGGAGGTCGTCGGGAGCGGTGGGGCTCATCAGGATGCCGCGGTCACGGAGACGTGGCGGAAGCGGCAGGGCGCCGCACCGTGACCGACGTGGATGACCTGGCCCGGCTGTCCCTTGCCGCAGTTCACGACACCCCAGGCTCTCCATTCCGAGGGCCCGGCCACGGCGTCGCAGGACCGCCAGAACTCCGGCGTCCGCCCCGAGTACAGGGCGTTCTTGACCAGGCGCACGCGCTTGCCGTCCCGGATCTCCCATCCGTTCTGGGTCCCGAACTGGAAGTTGAGGCGGCGGTCGTCGATGCTCCACGAGCGGTTCGTCTCCAGGTAGACGCCGTGCTCGGTGGTGGCGATCATCTCCTCCAGGCTGGAGTCGCCCGGTTCGAGATTGACGTTGGTCATCCGGATGATGGGGATGCGATTCCACGACTCGGCGCGCATCGCGCCACTGCTCGTCCAGCCGTAGTCGGCCGCGGTCTCCCGCGACGACATGTAGCCGCGGAAGACGCCGCGGTCGATCAGGACCGTGCGCTGCGCCGCCACCCCCTCGTCGTCCCAGGCGTAGGTGCCCAGGCCCCCGGGCGTGGTGGCGTCGGCGGTGATCGTCACCTGCTCGCTGCCGTAGCGGAAGTGACCGAGCAGGTCGGGGGTGAGGAAGGAGGTCCCGGCATAGGCGGCCTCGTCCCCGCGGACGCGGTCCAGCTCGGTGGGGTGCCCGCAGGACTCGTGGACCTGCAGTGCCGCCTGGGTGCCGTCCAGGATCAGGGTCATCCGTCCGGTCGGGCAGGGAGGAGCGGTCAACAGCGCGACCGCCTCGGTGGCTATGCGGGACGCGTTGCCGGCGAGGTCCATGGCGGTGACGGCCTCCCAGCCGGCGCAGAGCTGGTGGCGGCCGAAGCTGTTGGGGAAGCTGCGCGTCTGCACGTCATCGTCGCTGGTCGCGGTGACGTCCATGCCGCCGCCCGACTCGACGATGACCTGGTCGACCAGCGAGCCCTCGCTGCTGGCAAAGAGCCGGTGCTCGCGCACGAACTCGAGCGATGCCTCGTGGGTGGTCACGCCCTCCACCGCGGCCATCGCCTCGTCGGCCCTGATCAGCAGATCCATCTTCTCCTCGAGGCTCACCTCGAAGGGATCGCGTTCCATGGGGGTCAGGTAGTCGCCGGTGACGACGGGCGCGGCGGCGAGGCGGACGGGCTGGCGGCGCAGCCGCGACGATGCTCGCGCGATCCGGCAGGCGAGACGGGCGGCATCGCCCAGACTCTCCGCATCGAGGCGGTCGACACTGGCGAAGCCCCACGCCCCGTCGATCAGCGCGCGGATGCCCACCCCCTCGTCCTCGAAGGAGGAGACCTCGGCGAAGCGCCCGTCCTTGACGGTCATCGCCTGGATCCCGCGCTGGACCACGCGGCAGTCCGCGTAGCTCGCGCCACCGGAGACGGCGACGTCGATCGCCAGCTCGGCGATGTCCTTCATCGCAGGGCAGGTCCGGCGGCGGCTGGGAGGCTCCTCACGCACCCGTGACTCTAGGGGCTCGGGTGCGGTGGACTCCAGGGTGCCGCACCGATTGGCGCGTTCTCGTGGCCGGAAGGGCGGCCGTATACTCGGGGCTGACCATCTGCTCGGACCGGTGAGGTGGGAATGAAGCGTCCTCGGCTGACGCTGTCCCTGTTCAATCCCCGACGGCGGCTGCGTGACCGGCTCCTGGCCGCCATGCTGGCGGTCGCCCTGGTGCCCGCCGGCGCCTTCTTCGTGCTCACCGCCGTGGACCTGCACGGGATCACCCAGAGCACCGTCGCGAGCGCCGTCAACGGCCTCGTGCTTCACCAGGAGCATGCGTTCCAGACCACCGTCACCGGGACGGCGAGCACCACGATCAACGCCGACCTGCAGACGCTGCAGACCAGGGTGGTCACTCTCGCCACCGAGCTGGCCGCGGCCGTCCCCAAGCCGGTCGTGACGCCCACACCGGGAGCCACGAGCAGTCCCGCGCCCAGCGGGAGCCCGGTGGCCACGGCCAGCCCGTCCCCCTCCGTCAACCCCGCGCCCGTCAGCCCGCCGGCCGCCACCAGCGACCTCCCCCCCGAGGAGGTGGGAGATGGTGTCTGGGAGATCCCGGGCGTCTCGTCGACGGCTGCCGAGCTGCTCGTCGGGAACACCTCGGGCAACCAGAGCGTGCAGACCCGGGCGTCCCCGCTCGCGAACCTCAGCGACTTCGCCGACAAGCAGCTGAACGGGGTCGCCGAGCATGAGGGGAACTTCGTCGACGCGGTCTGGATCATGGACCAGGACGACAACGCGGTCTGGGTGAGCCCCACTCCGGCGACGGTGCCCCAGGTGGAGGGGCTGGCCGCCAATCCCCAGGGCATCCACACGGCCCTGCTCACCGCGCTGGACAGCTCCACGACTCTCCAGACCTCGGCGAACTGGACGGTTCCGTATCAGAACCCGCTCCACGGCAACGACTGGGAGGTGACCCTCTACACCCAGGACGGCGACCTGGTGGTCGGGGCCGACGTGCCCCTCGCGCAGTACGCCCCGCTGATCCTCCAGGCGCCGCCCGAGACGGGCTCCTACCCGCTGCTCCTCTGCGACCAGACCGACCAGGTCATCGCCGCCGGGTCGACAGGCAAGGACTTCAGCTCGGCCCTCAAGGTCGGCGAGGTGCTGCCCGCGCTCTCGGGGAAGGACGGCAGGGCGGTGCTCGACCAGCTGCAGGAGGCCGAGAGCGGGACGACGTTCCCGAGCCCCATAGGGGGGACGGTTGGCGGAGTGAAACGGTACTTCTTCGTCGCCCCCATCACCGCGCCGGGGTGGATCCTCGTGGACTCCGCCCCCCAGGCCAACTTCCAGCCCCCCGTCAAGGCTCTCCAAGACGCGATCAGCCGCCAGCTCAACGGCATCGTCCAGGGGGCCGTGTGGATCGTCGTGGTGCTGCTCCTCGTGTCATTCGTCCTGGCCACGTTGCTCTCCCGCTTCGTGGTGGCGCCGGTCCGTGCCCTGACCGCCTCGGCCGAGCGACTTGCCGAGGGCCACACCGACGAGAGCGTGCCCCCTCAGGGCAGGGACGAGGTCGGCGATCTGGCCGACTCCCTGGAGCGGATGCGCCGGGAGATCAACGCCTCCCGGGAGGTGATCCTCGCCGCCAGCCGGGAGCTGGAGCAGAAGGTGGCGAGGCGCACCGCGGAGCTGAGCGTCCGCAACGAGGAGCTCCTCGCCCTGAACGAGCTGGCCGGCTCCCTGACCCGCTCCCTCGACCCCTCGGCGATCCTGGCCGGTGCGCTCGAGGCCGTCCGAGCGGTGCTCCCGACCACGGCAGGCCGCGGCTTCCGGATCGGCCGCGAGGGCCTGATGCCAGGCCCGGGCGAGGGGGACGACAGCAGTCCCCAGCTGGAGGAGGTCGCCGTCGCCGCCATCACCGGCAATCAGCTGGTCACGCGCGCGGATGGGGACCGGATGCTGATCGGGCTTCCCATGGGGACGGGCGCCGGCCCCCTCGGGGCGCTCGGGCTGCGCGCCCCCGGAATGCCCGGGCCGGAGATGACAGCGCTGCTCATGGCGATCGGCAACCAGGTCGGACTGGCCCTCAGCACCGCCCGTCTCTCCGAGGAGGGCCGGGAGATGGCCGTCCTCGAGGAGCGTGCCCGGCTCGCCCGCGAGATCCACGACACCCTGGCCCAGCAGCTCACCGGCATCGTGATCCAGCTCGAGGCGGCCCAGGCCCTGGTGAGCAGGGATCCCGACCGGTCGCTCCCGGCGCTGGCGTCGGCGCAGGAGCTCGCGCGCGCGGCCCTCGCCGAGGCGCGGCGCTCGGTCTGGGACCTGCGGCCGGCGCCGCTCAGCTCGACCGGACTGGTCGCGGCGGCCGAGAACGAGGTGGAGCGCTTCCGGCACCGCACCGGGATCGCGACGAGGCTTCGGGTCGAGCACATGGTGCCCCCGCCCGCGCTCCGCCCCCAGTCGGAGGTCACACTCCTCCGCATCACTCAGCAGGCGCTCGCCAACATCGCCGCTCACAGCGGCGCTTCCCGGGTCACCGTGCGGCTGCGCAACCTCGGCGACCACGTCGAGCTGACGGTGAGGGACAACGGTCACGGCTTCGACCCCTCCGCCCTTCCGCTCGGCTCCTTCGGCATCGTCGGGATGGCGGAGCGGGTGCGCATCGCGGGAGGGAGCTTCCGGGTCGACAGCGTCCCCGGCCGGGGTACCACCATCACGGTCGACCTGCCGGTGGCCTCCGACGCGGGGAAGGGTGGCGCGACCTCCAAGACGGCGGTGCCGGTGTGATCAGGGTGCTCGTCGCCGACGACCACCCGGTGGTGCTCCACGGCCTCTGCACCATGCTCGAGGTCGAGGACGACATCCGGGTGGTGGCGCGGGCCACGGACGGGGTGGAGGCGATCGAGCGAGCCCGGGAGACCCACCCCGACATCATCCTGATGGACGTCCAGATGCCCAATGTCGACGGCATCGAGGCCATCCGGCGGATCCGTGCCGAGGACCCCGAGGCCAGGGTGATCGTGCTCACCACCTATCGCAACGAGGACTACATCTTCCCCGCGCTGCAGGCCGGAGCCCGCGGGTACCTGCTCAAGGACGCGAGCCTCGAGGAGCTGGCCAACGCCATCCGCGCCGTCGCCGCCGGGGAGTCGCTGCTCGACCCCGCACTCATGGCCCATAGCCCACCCGAGTACAGCCTCACGAGCCGCGAGCTGGACGTGTTACGGCTGATGGCGGAGCACTGCAACAACGCCCAGATCGGCAAGCGCCTCTTCGTCAGCGAGAACACGGTGAAGACGCACGTGAGCAACATCTTCGCCAAGCTGGGCTGCGGTGACAGGGCCGCCGCCGTGCTGATCGCATGGAAGGCGCACCTGATCTGACCCGGCGCCGACCGGGCTCACGCAGTACAGCGCAACCCGGGGGGAACGGCTGGGGCGGCCGGCGTGGCGGACGCCTGGGCCGGGGACCAGGAGTCCACGGCCTGCGCGATCAGGACGGCCATGGCCTGAGCGCCGAGGGGCCCAGGGTGGACGCCGTCGCCGGGCAGGTCGCCCCACATGAAGTACTCCGGGTGCCCGGCGCTCGCCGTGGCCCAGTCCGCGATCGTGGCGCCGGGGACGCCGGCCGCGACCTGGAGAAGCTGCTGGTTGACGATCGGGGGCCAGTCGGGATGCCCGGGATCGTTGCCGGCGTTGACGAGCACCACCTGCTCCAGGTGCAGGGAGTCCAGCTCCGCCGCCACCTGACCGGGGTCCCAGCCGGGACCGTTGGTGCCGAGCTCGATGACGAGACGCGGGTACAGCTCGCCCGCCGCGCTCAGCTGCGCCAGGACGGCGGGGAGCGCCGCCATCTGGCGGGACACCTGACCGGTGATGTAGGCGTTGGGGAGCAGGGCGTGCAGGTCGGGAGCGCCGTCGATCATGATCGAGTCGCCGATCACGGTCACCGCCAGGGAGCTGGGCGCAGGAGGCGAGGCGGTCGCCGCGAGAGGCGAGGCCGCCGGTGCGGGAGGTGACGCCGTCGGCGTGATCGGCGGCCCGCACCGATCGTGAGGAAGGCCGGGGACGGCGGGGGCCGGTGCGGTCGTCGGGCCGGGCGCCTCCACCAGGCTCGCGGGCAGCGAGATCAGCGTGCTCGCGGCGGGGGCGGCGGACACCACCCCGGACAGCCCCAGACCGGAGGCCCCGAGCAGCAGACCGGCGACCCCGGCCCCGGCCCAGAGGCCCAGCGGGACGCCCCTCACCGACCAGCGTGGAGCGGTGAGACCGATGAGGATCGCCCGGAACCCGTGCCTGCGAATCGGCTCCTCGACGAAGCGCCAGGAGAGGGCCGCCACCACCACCGTCGCACCAACCTGGGCCAGGGTGAGCAGCGGGCTGGCGACGCCGTCCACGGGAGAGGTGAGCACGATGATCGGGTAGTGCCAGAGGTAGATGCCGTAGGAGCGCACTCCGATCCAGCGCAGTGGAGGGGCGCCGAGGATGCGGCCGAGGAGTGTTGACGGGTGGGCGAGCACGGCGACCACCGCGGCGGTCGCCAGCGAGAGGATCACCATCCCGCCGCGGTAGAGGAACGTTTCGTATTCGTTGGTGTCGATCAGCATGACGACGATTACGGCGATCCCGACCGCCCCCAGCGCGTCCAGTCCGCGGCGCCGCAACGCCGAGATGGAGGCGGTCAGCCGGCGGCTCGGCCAGACGAGGGCCAGGGAGGCCCCGATGAGCAGCTGAAAAGCTCGGGTGTCGGTGCCCTCGTAGACGCGGGTGGGATCGTTGCCCGGCTGGAAGATGGCGGCCATGGCCCAGGCCGAGGCGATGGCCCCGAGGACCGCGAGGCCGACCAGCAGCCAGCGCCGGTGGACGAACCGGACGGCGAGGAGGAGCAGGAGTGGCCACGCGAGGTAGAACTGCTCCTCGACCGCGAGCGACCAGAGATGGCCGAGAGGCGAGGGCCGCCCGAAGCTCGCGAAGTACGAGACGTGCTGGAACGCGTACCACCAGTTGCTGACGTAGAGGAGGGCCGCCAGCAGGGCGCCGCGGGCCGAGGCCAGCTGGGCGGGATCGAGGAAGGCGATCCAGATGGCGACCAGGACGAGCATCACCCAGAGGGCGGGGAGCAGGCGTCGTGCGCGGCGCAGCCAGAAGCGACCCAGCGCGATGCGACCCTCCCGGTCGTGCTCGGCCAGCAGCAGGTCGGTGATGAGGTAGCCGGAGAGGACGAAGAAGACGCCGACGCCCAGCAATCCCCCTGACGCCCAGCCGACGTTCAGGTGAAAGAGCACGACGGCGAGCACCGCGACGGCACGGAGGCCGTCGAGGCCCGCCATATAGCGTCCTTCTCCCCCCGCGGGCCGTGGCATTGGACTACCAGTCCTGAATCCGGAATCATCCCCGCGGCCGGGGTTCGGAGCGTCCCGCCCCGGCGGCGAGGCCATCCTACCCCGGGCGCACCAGACTGCCCCATGACGAGGTGCCGACAGCCGGCACCCACCTCTCCGCCGGACATCGTGTCAGAAGATGACGGTGGCGAACTCCCCGACCTGCCGGAAGCCGATGCGCCGGTACAGCCTCATGGCCGCATCGTTGTACGAGTTGAGGTAGAGGGAGCAGACCGGCACCTCGGTGAGCAGCTCGGCACAGACGGCGGTCAGAGCGGCCGTGGCCACCCCCCGGCGACGGAGCTCAGGCTTGGTCCAGACCCCCTGGAGCTGGATCACCTCGGGGGTCCAGGCCGAGAGCTCGACCTTGAAGGCGATCTCGCCATCCTCGACGAGCAGGTAGGACCAGCCTCGGTCGATGAGGGTCGCCATCCGGTGCCGCCATCCGACCGGATCGAGTGCCAGGGGGTCCACCCCCATCTCCTCGCGATGCATGGCGGCGGCCGCCACCGTGAGCCGGTCGAGATCGTCGCGCCGGCCGAGACGGATCGGGACGCTCCGCTTGGGTATCGACCCGTCCAGGACCATGACCGGCTGGGGATCCCGGACCTCGACCGGGCGCTGCCGGGGAGCGATCAACGCGGTCAGGGCGCGGACGGCCGGGGCCGGCCCGATGATGAGACGGGGGGGGTGCTGGCGGAGGACCCCGGCGAAGGCGGGGATGTCGCCGGGATCGGGGATCCACGGGACCACCACGGAGCCCGTCATCAGCAGCGCGCGAAGCTGGTCCCTCTCGCCCAATCCCCACCAGCCGTCGAGAGCCGCGCCCAGGCGCAACTCGCTCCGCAGGAAGGCGTTGGCGACGCGGTCCTGGTCGAGCAGGGCCGCAATCGGGACTCGGAGGTCGGCCCCGAGCCGGTGGGGATCGGCCCCACGACGCTCGGGGTCCGCCCGCCCGGCGGCCGATTGCTTTCTGCCCCGAAATGTCAGCCTCATGGGCCAGAATCCCCGCATGCTGATCCTGATGAGCCACCAGGCCACCCGGGACGAGGTGGAGAACGTCATCCGCCACGTTCGAGAGCGAGGTTACCGCCCCATCGAGCTGCCTGGCACCGATCGACTGGCCATCGGGGTCCTGGGGAGCAACCCTGGACAGATCCGAGACGCCGTGGTCGCCCTTCCCGGAGTCCTGGCCGCCGTCCCGGTCAGCAAGCCGTACAAGCAGGTGGGGAGGGAATGGCACCCGGAGCCGAGCGTCGTCGACGTCGGCGGGGTGCGCATCGGGGAGGGCGCGCCGTTCGCGGTGGCTGGCGGCCCCTGCGCCGTCGAGTCGCGGGACCAGCTCCTGGAGACGGCGCGCGCGGTCAAGGCGGCGGGAGCCTCCCTGCTCCGCGGGGGCGCCTACAAGCCGCGCACCTCTCCGTACTCCTTCAGCGGCCTCGGGGCGGTGGGACTGGAGTACCTCGCCGAGGCGCGGGCGGAGACCGGCCTCCCGGTGGTGACCGAGGTCCTCAGCCCTGGCGACGTGGAGCGGGTGGCGGCCGTCGCCGACATGCTCCAGGTCGGCACGCGCAACGCCCAGAACTTCGCGCTCCTGGAGGCGGTCGGAAGCGCGGGCAAGCCGGTCCTCCTGAAGCGCGGGCTCTCCAACACCATCGAGGAATGGCTGCTGAGCGCCGAGCACGTGGTGAGCCATGGCAACCCGGACGTCGTGCTCTGCGAGCGCGGAATCCGCACCTTCGAGACGGCCACCCGGAACACCCTGGACCTGAGCGCGGTGCCGCTGATCCGGGCTCTCTCCCATCTCCCCATCGTGGTCGACCCCTCCCATGCCACCGGGCACCGGGACCTGGTGCGGCCCATGGCGCTCGCCGCCCTGGCCGCGGGAGCCGACGGCCTCCTGGTCGAGGTGCATCCCAGCCCGGACGAGGCTCTCTCGGACGGTCCCCAGTCTCTCACCCTCCCCCAGTTCGCCTCGCTGATGGAGGAGGTGCGCGATCTCGGCGCCGCGCTCAGCAAGGGCGCCGAGCGGGCGTAGGATGGGCATCATGCGATCGCGGCACGGAGCGGGGTGATGCCGCTGTTCCGTCGCGGTGCCCACGCGACTGGCCCGCCCGCCCGGGCGGCGCCCTCTGAGCCGCCGCCCCTGCCATCCAGCACCCCCCCGGCCGCTCCCCCGTTCCCGGGTGTCGGCGGCCCTCAGACCGGTCAGATGCCGGGTGTCCTACCGGCCGCAGCCGGGGTGACGCCTCCCTTCACCCCGGCCCCCTTCGCGCCACCCTCCACCTCTCCCGCGGTCGCCCGCTTCCCGGCGACGGAGGGAGACCTCCCCTGCCGGGCCCGCGGCTGTGCGAACCACAACGGGGTGCTCTGCCACTACGTAGATCGGAGAGGCCGGCGCTGCGACACCTCCTGGTGCCCCAATCACTGGGCGACGGTGGGCGGGATCGTCTACTGTCGCCGGCACGCCGGGACGATCGCCGCCATCGGTTACTTCGATCATCCCTCGGGCATGCCCGACGTGGACAACCGCGCCCCCTCCCTGGTCAACTGGGTGGCACGCGATCTCGACGCCTTCGTGGCGGCGACCCTGGTGCAGAGCGCCACCCAGGGCGAGACATTCGTACGGGAGCCGGTCGTCTCCACCCACGCGGATCGCTCCGGGGGTCGCCGGTACGAGCGGGGCTGGAAGCTGGTCGACCACACGGGCCTGCGCCTTGTGGTCGCGGTCTTCGTCGTCGAGGGCGACGAGACGACCATCCGCGTGCGGGTGGGATCGGGGGTGGTCGCCGAGGGCGTGCCCCCGTGGATCGAACGCCACCGCCGAGGGATCGAGGTCACGGAGGAGACGGACCGGAGCCAGCGGACCCTCTTCTACGCCTTCTTCCAGAAGCACATCGTGGCCGCTGTCCGGGCGAATCGGGCCATCGACCAGAGCCTGCAGCAGCGCTGACCTCCGCCGCGGTGGCGCCGGTCTCGGCGGCTCCACGGGGCTCCGCCCCGGGCCCCCGACGTCAGGAGGCGGCCCGCACCGCCGATGCGGCGCCGACGAGGTCCAGCAGCTCACCGAGCAGCGCCGCGCCGTCCGCGGAGCCGGCGACCCCGGCCGCGACGAGGCGAGCGGCGAGCCGATCGGCCACGTCCAACGCCCCCGGGGCATCCAGGTCGTCGTCGATCCGCTCCAGGAACTGGGCTCGCCACCCATCGGCCTCCGCGGCCCCCAGCGCGCCGCCCGCTCCGGCGGCTGCGGCGTAGCCGCGCCGGCGGAACTCCGCCGCCTCCAGGGCCGCCTCGGTGTACTCCCAGGCGGTGCGGTGGTGATGGCCGGCGAGGAGGAGGCGGATGGTCGCCGCGGGAACCCTCTCCAGCAGCTGGCGGACGAAGACGAGGTTGCCGAGCGACTTGCTCATCTTCTCGCCCTGGTA
>JBEKAP010000014.1:0-19623 GCA_050015875.1 Candidatus Dormibacteria bacterium
ATCGGGACCGTGATCGTGCTGGTGAGCAGGTAGGCGGTGACCACCCAGGTGTAGAGGTCGCTGCCCTTGAGGTCGCTGACGATCCGGGGCAGGGCGACGCCGACGATGGTCTGGTCCAGGGCCCCGAGGAAGAGGCCGAGGAGGACCGCCACCATGACGATCAGCTTCTCGCGCTGGGGCAGCTCGAGCGAGGGGTGCTCGATGCGGTCGGGAAAGGTGGCGCGCACGTGCTCAGACACGTCAAGTCTCCTGGGGTGTGGGCACCCTTCAGTTTGCACCGTCGGGGCCGCCGCACCGCGTCCCCGGGAGGCCTCCGACCCGCCCTGACGGGCGGGGCTACACTGCGCCGATGACGTCGTCCACCTCGAGGGCGCCGCGAAACGGCGACGCGACCACCCGCGAGACGATCCGTGCAGCCGGGCTCCGGGCCACGCCCCAGCGGCTCGCCGTCCTCTCCGTCCTCGCGCGCGCCGGCGGCGCCCACCTGAGCGCGGAGGACGTCTGGCTGAGGCTCCGGCAGGGGAGCGGCGAGATGGATCGCTCCACCGTCTACCGGGTCCTGTCGGACCTCACCGAGGCGGCTCTGCTCGAGCAGGTGAGGCTCGGGGACGGTGTCTCACGCTTCGAGATCCAGGAGGTCGCCCACCACCACGCGGTCTGCACCCACTGCGGTGCCACCGAGGATGTGAGCGTGCCGGCCGTCCATGCCCTGGCCTCGCGGCTGCGCCGCGACACCGGGTTTGTGCTCGGCCATCACCCCCTCCTCCTCCCCGGGCTCTGCGCGACCTGCGCCGCCTCACGGGATTGAACGGACCCGTTCATCGCTGAGGCGGTTCTGTGACCCCGCGGTCGCAGGCGCGAAACGGGGCGCGGCCTATGGTCATTTGGTAGCTGTGCCGTCCAGCCCCAGGGCGGGGTTGGTCATCCGGAGTCACTCACGTGCAGATCGGTCAGGTCGGTCAGGGCGTCTCCCGCCCCTCGCCATTCGACAGGTGGCGACGGGGTCATGGCGAGGGCACGCCTCCCCACGGAGGGGGTGGGCCGGTGCCCACAGTCCCGGCCGCAGAGGTCCCTCCGGCGCCGAAGCGGGCCGTGAACCTCACCGTCATGACCAACGATGAGATCGAACGCCACCTCACCGGGCTGTTCGGCCGCCGTGGCTACACCGTCTGGCCGGTGCCCGCTCGGGGTGAGGTCACCGCCGCCCTCCTCATCTGCCGGGGAGAGCAGGGTGTCGTCGTCCAGGTCAAGCGCTGGAACGCCGCGCTCGGGCCGGAGGTCATTCGCGCCATCGTCGGCGCGGTCCAGTACCACGCCGGCACCCTCGGCCGGCTCGGCTGCTCGCAGATCGGCGGCATGGTCGTCAGCACCTCGACGTTCAATGACGAGGCTCGCGAGATGGCGGCCGCGTCCGGGGTCCTGCTCTGGGACCGGCCTGAGCTGGAGGCCCAGATCCAGGCCGACCTGGCCCGGCCAGGTGGGGCCGACCCGAGGGGCGGTCACTGATCCCTGGCGTCCCCGGGTGGCGTCCTTCCTTGGCGACGTCGGACCGCTGCGGCCCCGATCACCCTCCCGCCCCGATCCGGCCCGTGGACGGCTCCGTCATCGCCTCCGGGTCGAGCAGCCCGTCGAGCTCCTCCTCGGTGAGGGTGGTCAGCTCGCGAGCGACCTCGCGCACGGTGCGACCGCTGGCGAACGCCTCCTTGGCGATCCGCGCCGCGCTGTCGTAGCCGATCCGGGGGGCGAGCCCGGTGCAGGTCATCAGGCCTCGCTCGACCATCCGGGGGCCGTTCCCGGTCGAGGTGATGCCGTCCACCGCCTGGGTGGCGAAGTTGGCGGCGGCGGTGGCCAGGATGGAGATCGACTCGAGGAGCGCGTGGGCGGCGACCGGCATCATCACGTTGAGCTCGAGCAGGGAGCCGGCCGCTCCGGCGAAGGCGACCGTGGCGTCGTTGCCCACCACCTGTGCGGCCACCATGGTGAGCGACTCGGCGATGACCGGGTTGACCTTGCCGGGCATGATCGAGGACCCCGGCTGCACCTCGGGGAGGGCGATCTCGGCGATCCCGGCTCGGGGCCCGCAGGCGAGCAGGCGGATGTCGGCGGCGATCGTGTAGAGGGAGACCGCGACGCTGCGCAGGGCTCCGTGGGCGGCGACCACCCCGTCCAGGGTCCCCTGGGCCTGGAAGTGATTGTCGGATTCCCGGAAGGGGAGGCCGCAGCTCGCGGCGAGCCCCGCGATGACCCGTCCGGCGAATTCGGGATGCGAATTGACCCCGGTGCCGACGGCGGTGCCCCCGAGCGCCAGCTCGGAGAGCTCGTCGAGCGCCTGGCGGCAGCGACGCTGCGCCCGCTCCACCTGTCCCGCCCAGCCCAGGAACTCCTGACCCAGGCGGATGGGGGTGGCGTCCTGGAGATGGGTGCGACCGGTCTTGACGATCGGCCAGAGATCCCGGCTCCTGGTCCGGAGCGAGCTCTCCAGGAGGTCGAGGGCGGGGAGGAGGTCGCGCGACAGGGTGGCCGCGCCGGCCACATGGATCGCGGTGGGGATGACGTCGTTGGACGACTGGCAGAGGTTGACGTGGTCGTTGGGGTGGACCGGGGTGCGGGATCCCAGCGTGCCGCCGAGCAGCTCGATCGCCCGGTTGCCGATCACCTCGTTGGCGTTCATGTTGGTCGAGGTGCCGCTGCCGGTCTGGAAGACGTCGACGACGAACTGGTCGTCGAACCTGCCCTCCGCCACCTCCTGCGCGGCCTGCGCGATCACCTCGCTCAGGCGGTGGTCGAGCAGCCCCAGCTCGCCGTTGACGATTGCGGCCCGACCCTTGATCAGGCCCAGCGCCCGGATGAAGTCACGCGGGAGGCGGAGCGGACTGATCGGGAAGTTGAGCCTGGCCCGCATGGTGCTGGCCCCGTAGTAGGCGCCGGCAGGGACCTCCAGCTCACCCATCGAGTCGCGCTCGCGGCGGGAGGCGGGGCCGCCCTCGGCCATCAGCGCTTCTCACCCCGGGGAACGATCATCTCGAACTCCGCTCCCTTTCCGGGCTCCGACCGAGCCGTGACGCTGCCGCCGTGGCGCTCGGCCACGGTCTTGACGATGTAGAGCCCGAGGCCGCTGCCGGGCACCTTGCGGTGGCGCTCGGCCACCGAGCGGTAGTACTTCTCGAAGAGCTTGTCCGCCTCCTCTGGGGCGAAGCCCGGGCCCTGGTCGCGCACCGCGACGTGGATGCTCCCGTCCTGCTGCCAGCCCCGGATCGTGATCGTGGAGCCATCGGGGGCGTGCTTGACGGCGTTGCCCAGGATGTTGGTCAGAGCGAGCGTCAGCCGCCGGCGATCTCCCCGGAAGGCGACGTCCGGCGTGACGTCCTGGGCAACGGTGCAGTCGCGGAGCTTGGCCTCCATCATCACCGTCTCGATGGCCCCCGCGACCAGGTCGGTGAGCCCGATCGGCTCGATGGTCAGCTTGTCGTCGGGGTCCTCCAGCCGGGAGAGCTCGGCGAGCGCGTTGACCATCCGCACCATCATCTCGGTGCTCGCCGTGATCCCGTCGATCGCGACCGTCGCGCTGTCCGGCAGCTGCCCCAGCATCCCGGTCGAAAGCAGCTGGCCGTAGCTGTTGAGGATGGTGAGCGGCCGGCGCAGCTCGTGCATGGTGATGGAGAGCGAGGTGCCCCTCGCGCTGCTCGCCGTGGTCAGCGCCGAGATCTGCTGGGAGAGCCGCCGGGCCACCGTCACGCTCAGCCGGGTGGCGATCACGGTGAGGTCCTCGGCGGCGTCCAGGGCCAGGGAGAGCTGGGCCTCCGTGTCGAAGCCCGCCTCGACCGCGGCCTTCAGCGCTGCCGGCCGGAGCGCCGCCAGGTGGAGGAGAGCCTTCTCCAGGTGCTGGTCCAGCTCGGACGCCCTGTCGAGGTCGACCTCGTAGAAGGCCATCAGCGGCCCCAGGTCGTCGACGGAGAGCGCCACCAGGGCGGCGCTCAGGAACTGGCGCGGGGCCCGGGTGCCGCCTCCCGAGCGCTGCTCGGGCGCGCTCCCCTGGAGCTGAGCCCAGATCTCGGCGACGCGCTCGGAGTGGGCGGCGAGGAAGTCGGCGAGCTGGCCAGTCATTGCCCCGCCGAGTGTACACGCGCCTGGAGACAACGGCTGTGACGGCGCGGCTCGCTCTCCGGCTACTCCCGGACCGGCTCGTAGAAGAGCATCTGATTGGCCTGGAAGTGGAGGTCGATCTTGGTCGTCGGCCCGTTCCGGTTCTTCTCCACCAGCAGCTCGGTCACCGACTTGTCGATGTCGTCCTTGTGCATTCCCGGGCGGTAGAGGAACAGCACCACGTCCGCGTCCTGCTCAATCGAGCCGCTGTCGCGAAGGTCGCTCAACTGCGGCTTGCGATTCTCCCGGCGCTCCGACTCGCGGGAGAGCTGGGAGAGGGCGAGGACCGGGACGTTCAGCTCCTTGGCGATCGTCTTGAGCCCGCTCGAGATCTCCGACACCTCCTGGACCCGGGAGTCCTGGCGCCCGCCGCGCATCAGCTGGAGGTAGTCGACCACCACCAGGTCGACCTTCTGCTGGGCCCGCATCCGCCGGGCCCGGGCGCGCAGCTCGCTGATCGGGAGTGCCGGCGTGTCGTCGATCCAGATGTTGGCCTGGGAGAGCCGGTCCATGGCGCCGGCGATCCGCTCGAAGGCGTGCGCGTCCGCCTGGCCGGTGCTGATCAGGTACGCGTCGACCTTGGCCTCGCTGCAGATGAGCCGCTGCACCAGGGCCTGCTTGCTCATCTCCAGGGAGAAGATGACCACCCGCCGCTCGGCGAGCACCGCCGCGTTGCGGGCGATGTTGAGGGCGAAGGAGGTCTTGCCCACCGACGGCCGGGCGGCCAGGATGATCAGCTCGCCAGGCTGGAGGCCCTGGGTCACGGCATCCAGCCGGCTGTAGTTGGTCGGCACACCATGGACGATCTGGCGGCTCTGGGCCCGGCTCTCCATCAGCTCCCAGGTCTCGGTGAGCATCTGGGCGATGTGGCTGATCTCCAGGCTGCGCCGGGAGTCGGCGATGGAGAAGATGCGCCTCTCCGCGGAGTCGAGGATGTCGTCGGTGCGCTGACCGGCGTCGAAGCCGAGCTGGGCCATCTCACCGCCCGCGCCGATCAGCCGCCGGCGCATCGAGTTGTCCACGACGATCTGGGCGTAGTGGGGCACCGAGGCGGCGGTGGGCATCTTCTGGCTCAGCTCGGCGAGGTACTCGGTCCCGCCGCTCCGCGCCAGGCTGCCGTCGCGCTCCAGCTGCACCTTGAGGGTGAGGATGTCGACCGGCTCGCCGCGATCGGAGAGCGCCAGGGCGGCTCGGAAGATGTGGCCGTGGCGCTCCGCGTAGAAATCGCCGGGGTCCAGGAAGTCGCGCACCGCCAGGATGGCGTCGGCGTCGATCAGGAGGCAGCCGAGCACCGCCTGCTCGGCATCGAGGTCATGGGGCAGGACACGCCCCGATGGCACGGCCGGCCCCAGCGCCGCCGACCCCCGCAGCTCCTGCGGAGGTGTGCTCACTTCGCGGCGACGACGATCCGAAGGGTTTCGGTGACCTCGGGGTGGAGCTCGATCTCCACCTCGTGGGGGCCCAGGGACTTGATGGGGGGCTCGACCGCGATCTTCCGCTTGTCGATCTCGAGACCGGCCTCTCGCTTGAGCTGCTGCGCGATGTCGGCGTTGGTCACCGATCCGAACAGCCGGCCCGCCTCACCCGTCTTGGCATAGATGGTGACGGTGAGCTTGCGCAGCCGCGCGCTCACCTCACGGGCGTCATGGAGGGCCTTCTCGGCGCGACGGCGGGTCGCCTCCTCGCGCTGGCGGATCTGCTCCACCATCTTGTCGTCGGCGGGCACCGCCAGTCCCTGAGGGAGCAGGAAGTTGCGGGCGAAGCCCGGTGCGACCTCCTTCACCTCACCGGCGTGAGCCGTCCCGGCGACCTCCTTGAGGAAATAGACCTTCATGCGACCGCGCCCCTTCGTGCAAGCGCCTCCTCGGCGCCATTCTTCTCTGTCTCTCGTTCGAGCTCGATGGTCTGGACCGATCCGGCCGAGCCGGCCGCCTCGGGCCGGAGCTTCCGCCAGATCCCCATGGCCAGCCGCTCGCCGGCCCGGACGTCGTCGTCGAAGCGGCTCCGGCGCTCGGCGATGAGTCGCTCCTGCTCGGCCACCACCTCGGGCGGGCAGACGGCGATGAACACCCGGAGGGCGACCATGGCGACGGCCAGCGAGTCCAGCTCGCCGACCAGTGGGATCTGGTCGGGCAGGTCGATGACCGGGGTGACGACCAGGCCGAGCGCGGCGAGGATGCCCGCCTTGGGCGCGATGGGCACGCGCGGGTCACGGACCAGGCAGTAGGCGAGCCGGATCTGCCGAGGAAGGTCGTGGAAGAGGTTCTTGAACCAGCGCAGCCGGTTGAACATGGCCGACCGATTCTACGCGCCGCCCCCCCTCTCCCCGGCAGGCGCGGTCCCGGAGGCTGATCGCCCGCCACGGACGTGGAGATCCGCTCCAGCGGGGCCCGATGCATTGTCTATATCGATTCGTATATATTGATCTGGCATGGATCGGGCTTCGCTCCTCCGGGACGCGCGCAGAGCCGCCGCCCTGACCCAGGTCGAGGTGGCTCGCCGAGCCGAGACGGCGCAGTCCGCCGTGGCGGCGTACGAGTCCGGTGAGCGCATGCCCGGCCTCGCCACCCTCGACCGGCTGCTCCGTGCCTGCGACCACGAGCTGGAGCTGGTCGCGAGGCCGAACGTGCCCCCGGGGGCGGCTTCCCTCGCCGAGGTGGCGGTGGCCGTTGCCGGCGCCCTCTCCGCCTCTCGTGAACAGGAGGCTCTGAGGCTCCTCGTCGGGTTCGCGGACGGCTTCCGGGCCTCCTCGCGACCGGGCAGGTTGGCGCTGACCAGGGACGAGCCTCCCGGGACCGGTGATCGCCGGTTCGACGCCGCCCTGGCCGGCGTCGCGGAGCTCGTCACCGCCGAGGCCGCCCTCCCGGCGCCCTCCTGGGTGAACGGCCCGGGGCGTTGTGTCGAGCCGTTCTGGTTCGTCGCCAGGCGGCCGGAGTTCCACGCCTACGTCCTCGCCCGGACGCCCGCGGCGCTGCTCCGCCACGGGGTGGTGATGGCGGGGGAGGTGCTCGCCCGTGGCTGAGTCCGCGGCGGTGAGGCAGATCCACCGCTCGACCGCCGTCCGTGCCCTCCAGGCCCTGGGCGCAGATCTGACCGGCCAGGGGGTGCGGGGTCAGATCTTCCTTGCCGGCGGGGAGGTCATCTCATTCGCGTTCTCGCAGCGCCGCGTCACCGACGACGTGGCCGCGATCTTCGAGCCGTGCGCCCTCGTCCACCAGGCGGCGGCCAGGGTGGCCGGGGAGCTGCGCCTCTCCGACGGCTGGCTCGATGACGCCGTCACCGTCCTCGTCTCCAGCCCGGAGCCCCTGCCGGTGATCGAGGGGATCGAGGTCAGCACCGCGTCGCCGAGGTATCTCCTGGCCCTCAGGCTGAGGGCGGCGCGATTCGGGGAGGACGACGCGGAGATCGTGGCGCTGCTCCGCCAGGCCGGAATCTCGGACCTCGGCGAGGCGGTCGCTCTCCTCGAGCAGCTCTTCGCGGGCTGGAAGCCACCGCTCGGAACCCGCCTCTTCCTCGCCGGGCTGCTCGGCCCGGCCCGGAGAACGCGATCGGAGGTGTGATCCCACCGGTCCGGGCCGCACCCCTCCCCGCTGCAGGCGGCCCTCAGCCCGCCCGAAGCAGCTCGGGATGCTCCGCCAGGAAGGCGCGGGCCGCGTCCGGATCGTCGCCCGGGATCACCCCGTCGAGGATGGCGTCGAGCAGCGCCCTCTGTGCCCGGCCCACCCAGGGCCCGGGAGCGTGGCCGGCAAGGTGCATCAGCTCGTGGCCGTCGAGCGGCGGTCGCAGCCGCGAGACCTGGCTGCCGGCGTCGAGCCGCGCGGTCCGCTGCTCCAGCTCGTCGATCGCATCCACGTCGGGGTAGGCGGAGGCGCGGGTGTCGGCCCGGGCCAGGTCCAGCAGCCGCGGCCGCAGCTCCCCCGCGGTGCGGATGAATCGCCTCACCGCGCCGTCCCCGACCTCGCCCGGCCGGTACTGGATCGGCCACATGTGGTGGAGAACCAGCGCGCCCACCTGCTCGATCTCCTCTCCGCTGAAACGAAGGCGGGACATCGCCACCGTCGCGATCTGGGCTCCCGCACGCGGGTGGTCGTAGAAGGTGTGCCGCCCGTCCGCGGCCACGGCGTGGGTCCGCGGCTTCCCGGAGTCATGGAAAAGGCAGCCGAGCCGGGTGACCAGGTCGTCGGGCGCCAGCTCCACGGCGCGGGCGCTGTGCTCCCAGACGTCGTAGAGGTGCCATCCCCCCTGCTCGACCCCGATCATCGGGAGCAGCTCCGGGAGGGACACGGCGAGGAGGCCGCTCCGGCGGAGGACCTCCAGCCCCTCACGTGGGTGTGGGGAGACCAGCAGCCGGCTGAGCTCGTCGCGCACCCTCTCGCCGGAGAGGATGGAGGCACGGGGGGCCATCGCCCGCATCGCCTCCTCGAGACCCTCGGCGAGCCTGAAGCCGAGCTGAGCGACGAACCTGGCCGCCCGGAACATCCGCAGTGGGTCCTCGGAGAAGGTGTCGGCGGGGTCGAGCGGGGTTCGGAGGATGCCTTCCCGGAGGTCGTCCAGCCCCCGGCCGGTGAGGTCCAGCACCCGGCCGTCGAGCGTCTGCGCCAGCGCGTTGATGGTGAAGTCCCGGCGGGCGATGTCGTCCTCCAGGCTGCCCGGGTGGACGTCCGGCTTCCGGGATCCCGGGTCGTAGCGCTCGGCGCGCGCCTGCACCACCTCGACGATGAACTCACCCCCGCGGACCTGCGCCGTGGCGAAGCGCTCGAAGACGGCGGGACGGGCCCAGCCGAGCTGGGACGCCACCCGCTCCAGGAGGGGCACCCCGGCGGCGCCCACGACCACGACGTCGATGTCCTTGCTCTCGCGACCGAGCAAGCGGTCGCGGACGAATCCCCCGACCAGGAAGGCCTCGATCCCCAGTTCCTCGGCGGAGAGCCGGATGACCTCCAGGACTCGAGGGAGATCGAGTCGAGGAGGCACGGGACGCGGACGGGCCGGCATGAGGCTGGAGTGTAGAGGCGTCAGCGGCCTCCGGCCGGCGGTGGTTGAAGAGAGGCGGGCCAGCGGCCGTGAGCCCCAGGGCGGACCCGGGCCGGCGGGGGAGCCAGCCCCTGCGATGGGATCTAGACGGTCCGGCCGACGAATCCGGCCAGGCGGTCCAGCGCCGGCGCGTCCGCGGGGACCGGCTGCTCCACCCCGAACCCGCGGGGGTCCCGGGGGCGACCGGCGAGGGTCAGGCGCATGCCGGCGAGGGTCTGCTCGGCGACCGCCTCCGGGAAGGTCGGAGTCTGGCCGGTGGCCCGGGCGAGGTCCCAGCCGTGGATCAGCGTCTCGGTGATGCGCATCTGGATCATGAAATCGCCGCTCCGCTCGCCGATCGGGGTCATGTAGGTGCCGTCGGCGAAATCGGGGTCGGAGAAGACCTGGAGAAGCTGCCGTCCCGAGGAGCGGAACGCCTCGACCGGGTCCTCGTCCGGTCCGGGCGCGACCCGGGCTCGAAGCTGGAGGAGCCCCTCCATCCCCTCGGGTCGCTCACCGGTGGCCAGAGCGGCGAACATCCGGTTTCCCGACGTCACGTGGTCCAGCAGCCGGCGGACGTCCCACTCGGCGCACGGGGTGGGGCCGCTCCACTGCTCGGGGCGGACCCCCTGGACCAGCAGGGTGAGTGCGTCCAGGCATCGGTCGAAGTCGGCGAGGGCGATGGCGGTTGCGGGCATGCCCGCATGGTACGGGTGCAGGGTCTGGGGCGGGTGCCCCGCCGCCGGCGCATCCGGGGCCCCGGACCCCCTGGTCAGGCGCCGAGCGCGGCCGCCATCGCTCCCGGATCGTTCTCGCGGTGGCGCCGGAGCATCGCCGCCCCGATGAGCCCGGCCGCCCCGGTGCAGACCGCCGCCGCCAGGAAGATGGTGCGCAGCTCGACGAGCAGCGCCTGCTGGGCCAGGGCGTTGTAGGCGGCGCAGCTGAGCGGATGGCTCGGGCAGAGGACGGCCGGCGAGGGGATGGTCGCCGCCGCCTGGTAGAAGCGGTGCAGGCCGATCGCGGTGAGCAGGGAGATGCCGACCAGCATCCCCACCATCCGGGCCACCACCACCAGGGCGGCGGCGAGCCCGTGGCGGGCCGCGGCGACCGCCCCGAGGATGGCGGCGTTGATCGGCGCGATGGCGAGGCCGAAGCCCAAGCCGCAGCTCACCAGGACCGGGTCGCTGAGCCGTATCCCAGGCCCCAGCGCGCTCGCGGTCCAGCCGCCCATGACGACGAAGGCCGCGGTGGTGAGGGTCATCCCCAGCAGGGTGGTCAGGCGGTAGCCGAGGCGCTCCGAGAGGAGCCCGCCGAGCACGGCACCGACCGGCACCGCCGCCAGCAGGCGGACCAGCACCAGGGCCGCGCCCAGCTGCGAGCTGTCCGCCGTGGCTCGGGCGAAGAACGGGATGTCGATCAGAGCGGCCATCAGGGCGGCGCCGATCGCCAGGTTGGCCAGCAGGGCTCCGGCGGCGGCCGGGTCGCGCAGATCCTCGAAGGGCACCAGGGGGTTCGCGGTGCGCGCCTCTCGCAGCGCCAGCGCGCCGGCCAGCAGCAGGGCGGCGGGGAGCAGCACGGCGGCCGCGGGTGCGACCAGGCCCTGGCTGGGGTCGGCGGCCGCGAAGCTGACGATCACGAAGGCGAGGATCACGGCGAGAAGCGCACCGCCCACGCCGTCGACCCGCGTCCACACGTCGGGGAGCCGGCGCAGGCGGAGGATGCGTGGCGAGCCGGCGTCTCCCGCCAGCCCCCAGGCGACCGAGAGCAGGGTGGCGCCCAGGGCGGTCAGTGCCAGCGGGGTCGTCCAGCCCGAACCCCCGAGCAGAGGAGCCCAGAGCACACCCCAGACCGGGTCGTCGGCGAGCGGCCCGGGAGCGGCCACGGCGAGGCCCGCCGCCCCCGCGGCGGCGGCGAGCAGCGCCCCGCCGGGGACGTCCCAGGTCCGGTGTGGGTCGCTCGGGCGTGCCTCGGGCGGTGCCGGCGGCGCGACCCGGCCGCCGAGCGCGCCGGACGCGCTCGGGCGCGAGAGCAGGAAGCCGGTCCCGAGGATCGCCGCGAGCGGGAGGTTGAGCCAGAAGATGAGCCGCCATGTCGAGAAGCTGAGGATCGCCGCGCCGTAGAGTGGACCGAGCACCGAGCCCAGCTCCTGCACCCCGCCCACCACGCCGAGGGGCAGGCCGCGCCGCCCCGCGGGCCAGAGGTCGGCGACGATGGCCAGGGTCACCGGCACCAGCCCGCCGCCGCCCGCTCCCTGCAGGGCCCTGCCCACCACGGCTCCCGTCAGGTCGTGCGCCGAGGAGGTGACCAGCGACCCGAAGGCAAACACCAGCAGGCACCCGACGAAGACGGGCGCGCGACCGAGAATGTCGGAGAGCCGGCCCAGCAGCGGCAGCAGGGCGACGTAGCCCAGCAGAAAGCCGCTGATGATGGGCGTCGCCGCCTCCAGGTGGTCGAGGCTCAGCCCGATGTCGGCCATCATCGCGGGGAGCGCCAGCACCACGACGTAGGTGTCGGCGGCGGCCAGCATGACCCCGGCGGCCGCGAAGCCCAGCCGCCAGCCCGCACCCCGGGGCGCCTCCCCAGCCAGCGGCTCGCCGCCCCTCAGCGCGGCGGCCTCATCGGGCCCCGCGCGCGGATTCGGGCCGTCCACCGGCTCAGGGGACGGCGGGCGGGGTGATGCTCACGGTCTCGCCATAGTCGTCGAGGACCACATGGAAGGTGCTCTGGTGGCCCGCCTCGAAGATGGGGCCGGTCAGGTCGACCTCACGGACCTGGTAGGTGCCGGTGTCGATGGAGAAGACCGCCGTGACCGGCTGGCTGGGCTGGGCATCCACCAGCAGCGAGGCCACCTCCTTGCCCGGCAGGGTGGCGTCGACCTGCTGGAGCGACTCACCGTCGTAGCGGGTGGAGGAGCCGATGCTCGGGTTCTCGGCCGCGGTGAGCAGGGTGGACACCCCGCTGGTGGGGTTGAGCAGCTGTCCGGGGTCGGCGAACCCGTACTGCGAGGGGCTGGCCTTCGTGAAGTCGTCGCTGAAGGGGAGCTCGACCCAGAATCCTCCGCCGGTGGACACCACCTTGACGGCGAGGGGCAACCCCAGCTCCTGGACGGTGAGCGTGCCCGCGAACCCGTCCGGCCGCAGGGCGTCCCCGACCGCGCCGGTCAGCTCCAGCCCCGTGCCGGGCGTGTCCTGGCTGCTCAGCTGGAAGTGAAAGGACGTGGTCTGGTCGAAGGTCGCCCTGGCCCTCTGCAGGAGGGTGGCGGCGGACGGTCCCGAGTAGCCACAGGCCCCGGCGACGATGGCCAGGCCGGCCAGGCCGGCCGGGATGGCGAGACGTCGGCGACGGATGATCGAGCCCTCCCAACGATGAGACCCCACCGGCCGCCGAGTATGACCGACCGGGGCGCTATCGTGGCAGCCCATGTCAGCGCCGAACCTGCAGAGGGAACCAGGCCTCCGAGCCGTCTCCCTGGTGCTCCTCCTCGCCTCCCTCGGCACCCTGCCCCTCCGCATGGTGAGGATCTCCTTCTCGCCCCTCTTCATCTCTGAGCTGCAGCGGTTCCCCGGGCTGGGGACGCTCCCCGGCGCGTGCGTCACCGGCGGGATCGCCTCCTACAGCGGGGTCGCCCTCGCCCTGGGGGGCGCTCCGGCGGTCAACGCCGCATGCCTGACCCGGATCCAGGACGTCGCCCAGGCCGACCTGGGCATGCAGCCACTGGTACTGGTCGCCGTGCTCGCCATCGTCGTTGCCCTCGGGATCACGCTCTGGGGGCCACGCTGGCACCGTCCGGCAAGCGGGGCGCTCAGTCTCTGCGCGGCGGTCCTGCTGATCGTGGACGCGCCCGATCTCGCCGGGGTGTTCGCCCGTCATTTCGGCCACGGGGCGTCGGCGGTCACCAGCGGGCCGGACACCGGGCTGTGGGTCGTCGAGGTTCCGCTCCTGCTGGTGGTGCTGGCCCAGCTGTCCGTCGCCGGCTTCTCCTGGGCGCGGTCGGCGCTGGCACCCCTCGAGGAGATCCCCGGGACGGGCCACCGCTGATCGGGTGGCGACGGGTCGCGGCTCTCCGAGCCCGGACGCCGGCGGAGGGCTGACCTCGGCGCGGCGGTGGCTCCACTCGCCACCGCGTCACACGATCCGGTCACGGGCCACCCGGAGGCCCCCGCGGGTCCATAGCATTGCGGCCACTCGCGCGTGCGATCAGCAGGCGCGATGAGCAGGAGTGGAGCGATGGCTGCCGTCGTCAAGGAACCGGCCCCGCGGATCGTCTCGCCGGTGTTTCTCGTCCTCGCCGGGCTCTGCTTCCTGCTCCCCTTCGCCGGGGTCTCCTGCAACACCTCCGGCGCCGCGGCGGAGCTCCAGTCGGTGTCGTCGATCTCGCAGCTCGGCGGGCAGGGGAGCGCCGCGCTCCCCGCCGGACTGACCGGCTGCCTCAACAGCCTGAACGACTACACCTGGCCAACTACACCGGGCTCGGCCTGGCGATGGGATCCGCCCCGACCGCCGGCGGCACGGAGCCGAGCGGTTGCTCCGCCCTGAGGTCGGAGGAGGGGGGCGCGTCGACCTCACTGCCGACCGGCGCCGACACCGGCCAGCTCGCGCTCGGCGCTCAGCCGCTGCTGGTGGTGGCCCTCGCGTTGATGCTGTTCGGCCTCCTCCTCAGTCTCGGCCGCTTCGCCCTCCGCGGGGTGGCGGTGGCCGTGACCGCCGCGGCGGCGATCGTCCTCCTCGTCGTCGAACAGGGTCAGGTGAGCACCCAGTTCCTCGACAGGATCTCCCAGAGCGCCCTGGGCTCGAGCTCCGGCCTGCTCGGCAGCTCGGCCATCTCCTCCAACTTCATCAATGCGGAGGTGTCGGGCTACTTCACGATCACCGTCGGCATCGGCTTCGTCCTGGCCATCGTCGCGCTGGCCGTGGTGGTCCTCTACAACCTCGCGGTGGAGCTGGTGCCGCTCGTCAGTGGACGCCCTGGTCTCGGAACGGCGGCCTACGCGGGTGTTCCGACGGCGCCGCCGGGAGGAGGCTGGACCGGCGCTCCTCCGCCATCGGGTGGCTCCGTTGCGTCCGCCCCGCTGCCTCCCGGCGGCTGGGGACCTCTGCCCCCGACCGCCCCGACCGACGACCCTCCCGCGCTCCCGCCAGAGCCCTCGCCGCCGGGGGGCTGACCTCCGGCCAGCTCTCGCAGCAGACCGACCTGCCCGATGTCCGGCCCCTTCCGCTCAGGGCCGGGCACCTCCAGGACCCACGGAACGCGCCGCATCCGGGGATCGCCGAGCAGGAGCCGGAAGCCGGCGGCACCGATCTCCCCCTCCCCGATGTTGGCGTGGCGGTCGGCGTTGCTGCCGAGCGCCCGCGCCGAGTCGTTGGCATGGACCAGGCCCAGCCGCTCGAAGCCGATCAGGCGGCCGAACTCGTCCAGGGTCCGCGCCACCCCGCTCGGATCACGAAGGTCGTATCCGCTCGCGAAGGCGTGCTGGGTGTCGAGGCAGACTCCGACCCGATCCGAGGCGGTGGCCTCGACGATGCGCGCGACCTCCTCGAAGCTGCGGCCGACACATCCCCCGGAGCCGGCGCTGTTCTCCACCAGCAGCCGGGCCCGTCCGGGCGGGCTGCGCTCGATCACCTCCCGGATCGCCGCCGCCAGCTGCGGCAGCACGCTGTCGAAGCCGGCCCCCAGGTGGGACCCGGGGTGGAAGACGACCCCGTCGGCATCGAGGGATGCCGCCACCTCCAGATAGTGGACCAATGAGGACACCGACGATCGGAGCAGCGTCTCCTTGGGCGACGCGAGGTTGATGAGGTAGACGGCGTGCAGGTAGTGACCGCGCAGTCCGGAGGCCGCGTACTTGGCGAGGTACAGCTCGCGATCGACCTCCTCCAGGTGGAGCGGCCGCCACATCTGAGCCGGGGTGGGGTGGGTCTGGATCACCTCCGCCCCGACCGCGAGGCCGTTGTCCACGGCCGCGTGGATGCCGCCCCGTGCGGCCACGTGGGCACCGATCAGCACCGGGGGCGATTCCGGCGAGGAGGAGATCGCGGTCAGGGCGCCACCAGCAGCTTCACCGCCAGCCCGATCCCGACCGCCGCGACGCCGTAGCGGAGGGCGAGCGGCGGGATGCGGCGGCCGGCCATGGCGCCGAGCGCGCCGCCCACCACGGTGCCCGCCGCGAGCACCAGGGCGTCCAGCCAGTGGACGGGCCCGAAGATGGCGAAGCCGATGGCGGCGATGGCGTTGACGGTGGTGGTGCAGACCACCTTGGCCGCATTGAGCCGCTGCAGGGTGTCCTGGATGAAGAGGCCGAGGAGGGCCAGCAGCATCACCCCGAGCGCGGCGCCGAAATAGGCGCCGTACATCCCCCCGAGCACCAGCCCGCCGCGGAAGACGGGGGACCTCTCCCCGGCGTGGGCTCCGATGAGGCGGGTCAGCAGGGGCTGGAAGAGGAGCGCGAGGCAGCCCAGGATGATGAGCCAGGGCACCACCCGGGTGAAGACCCCGGGCGAGGTCCGGAGCAGGAGCACGGTGCCCGCCAATCCCCCGATCGCCATCGGCACCAGCAGGCGGGCGACCCGGCGCCCCTGGCCCACCAGCTCGGCGCGGTACCCATGGCTTCCGGTCAGCAGGCCGGGGACCAGCCCCACCGTGTTGGTGACGTTCGCGGCCAGTGGGTTGAGGCCGGCGCCGAGCAGCGCCGGGTAGCTGAGCAGCGACCCACCCCCGCCGATCACGTTGGCGGTGCCGGCGAGCACGCCGGCACCGGCGATGAACCCGGCCTCGAGCCCGGTCACCGTGATTCGCGGTCCTTGCGAGGGGCCATCGGCGAATCTTCGCAACTGCGGGGGCGCGGCACGCCTCTCGGAGCGGCGCAGTACGCTCCCGGCACCATGCGCGGCTCCCTGACCCTGCGGGTCGCCTCATGCCTGCTCCTGCTCGGCGCGCTCGCCAGCTGCCTCGGGCTCCCCGTGGTGCGCGTCACCTTCACCGGCGACTACCCGCCGCTGGATCTCGTGGGCCGCCACAGGGTCTGATCTGGCTCCCCGTCCCGGCCGGCCACGTCACACCGCTCCAGCCTCCCCGCAGCGAGGCGTGCACCACCTCCGGGATCGGCGCGTACTCGTTCGCCGGTGCGGCGATGCTGGTCGGGGGTGAGCCCGCCGCGCAGCACGCGGCGGTCCTCTGCGGGGAGGCCTCCGGGGTTGCGCCCACCGACGTGAGCCTGGGCGGGCAGCCGCTGCTCGCCGCCGTCGTGATGCTGGTCCTGGTGGCGGGGGGCCTGACCGCGGCGGGACCGCCGGCGCACCGCCCGGTGACCGCCGGCCTCGCCCTGATCGCCATCGTCCTGCTCGCCGCCGGTCCCTTTGGGGTGCTCACCCTCTCGGTGGCCGGCCGGCCCGTGCCCGCGGCGCTGCCCCAGCTCCAGCCCGACATGGGATTCTGGGTGGCCGCCGGTCTGCTGGCCGCGGTCAGCCTCCTCAACGTCCCGCCGGGACGCCGGATCGCGGCCCGCGGCGCGCTCGCTGTCGGGCCCTAGCCGGGGCGGCCTGGGCTACGCGGCCGACTCGGCGGGGACCCGCTCGGCCGCCTCCGGGACACATCCGGAGGTGGGGAGCGGAGTCGCGGCGTCGAGACTGTGGCCGCTCTTCTCCGGGAGCACCCGGGTGAGGAGCGCGCCAACGACCCCGAGCCCGGAGCAGAAGATCAGGACACCCCCGAGGCCCAGCGCGGAGCTCATCACCGGGAAGAGGAAGACGCCGAGGAACGCGCCGAGCTTGCCCACCCCCGCGGCGATCCCGTGGCCGGTCGTCCGCTCGCCGACCCCGAACACCTCGGTCGGGATCAGGAAGGTGGTCACGTTGGGCCCGAACTCGGTGAAGAAGTAGCTGATCCCGTAGATGAGGAGGAAGGGGACGATGACGTGGGTCAGACCCGGGATGAACCCGATCAACCCGAAGCAGACTGCCATGGCCAGGAAGCCGATCCACTGCAGCCGGCGGTGCCCGATGCGGTCGACGTTGAGGAAGGCGCAGACGTACCCCGGAACCGCGAAGAGGGCAAAGATCATCAGCGTCCATGCCGTCGACTGGAGCAGGCTGGCTCCCGGCGCCACCCCCCGGAGGATGACCGGGGCGGAGATGGTGTTGCCGTAGTAGACGTAGTCGAGGAGGAACCAGGAGCCCGCCGTGCCAAGGATCAGGAGCAGCGATCTCCGGTCGGTGAGGAAGGTGCGCAGGGTGGTGCGGCCCGATCCGCCGGCCGCCGCGGCCGCCCGCACCACGCCGTGGGTGTACCTCTCCATGGAGGCGCGGGCCTCGCTCTCGCGGCCCTGGACCTGGGCGGCGAAGCGCGGCGACTCCGGCGTCTTGATCCGCAGGTAGAGGACGCTCAGCGCGGGCAGCGCCCCCAGGCCCAGCATCAGCCGCCAGGCCAGCTCGTGGTTCATCCCCGACGCCAGCAGAGCGAGCGCCACCACCGGACCGACGATCAGGCCCGCCGCCTGGGATGAGAAGACGAGCGAGACGAGCAGCCCGCGTCGCTGGCGGTTGGCGTATTCACTCGCCATCACCGCGCTCACCGGATAGTCGCCGCCGATCCCGATGCCGAGGACGAAGCGGAAGGCGACCAGCCAGAGGTAGCCCGGGGCCAGCGCCGTGGCCAGGGCGCCGAAGGCCATGATCCCGGCCACCAGGCCGTACACCCGGGTGCGCCCCACGATGTCGGCGATCCGGCCGAAGACGAGAGCCCCGACCAGGGTGGCCAGGAGGGTGGCGCCTCCCAGGAAGCTGGTCTGGACCGCCGAGAGGTGCCATTGCTCCTTGATGAGCACGAGGGCCACGCCGATGATGAAGAGGTCGTACGCGTCGGTGAAGAAGCCCATGGCGGCGGTGAAAGCCGCCTTGAGGTGGTAGAGGCTCAGGGGAGCCTCGTCGAGCGCCTCGCCGAGGGTCCGCTGCGAACTCGTTGAGCTGGCGGTGCTGCCGTCCACGTGGTGCTCCATACTCTTCCGGGTGTTGGGGCTCGGTTAAAGGGTGGCAAACGCAGGATTAAGATGTCTTTAACGGCGGCGGACTCCTCGGGATCCGGGGCGGATCAGGTCCTGGCGGACGTCTGGCAGCTCGCCTCCATGGTCGAGGAGCAGCTGGCCGAGGCGCTCCGAACCCTCAGCGACGCCGACCTGGAGGCCGCCGATGCGGTGGTCCAGGCCGACCTTGAGGTGAACCGGCTCCGCTACCAGATCGAGGAGCGGGTCACCGCCGAGCTGGCCCCAGGGCTGGACGAGGAGCGTCTCCACCTCCTCATCGCCGTCCTCTACGTCATCGCCGACCTGGAGCGGATCGGCGACCACGCGGAGGGCATCGCCAAGGTGGCTCTGATGCTGGGACGCCCACCCATGCGTTCCCTGCCGGCGAGCGTCCTCCAGCTGGGGGCGCTGGTCCGGGCCATGCTCACCGCCGGCGTCAGGGTGCTCCGCGAGCGGGACGTCGAAGGCGCCCGGCTGCTGGTCGGGGACGACGACGCCATCGACCGCCTCTACGACGACATCTATGGCGAGATGATCGCCACCATGACCGCGGAGCCGGACACCGTCGTGCCCTGCACCTACCAGCTGTGGGCGACCCACAACCTGGAGCGGATCGCCGACCGGGTCACCAATCTCTGCGAGCGCACCGTCTACCTCGGGACCGGCCGGATCGAGGACCTCAACGTCTCGACCTACTGACCTGATCGGTCTGAGGGCTGACCCGTGCCCACCGTTCTCCTGATCGACGTCCCGGCGCCGCGCGCCCTCGGCCTCGAGGAGCGCCTCGCCGTCGACGGATGCCTGGTGCGCCGGGCCACGGGCTGGCCCGCCGACGGCCTCGACGCCACCGACGTGGACGTCGTGCTGGCCCACACGGCCAACCCGGCCGCCCTCGCCCTGGCTCTGCGCCGGCTGAGCCGGGCGCCGCTCGTCATGGTCACCGGGGCGGCTCCCACCGACCGGGTGGCCGCCCTCACCTGCGGCGCCGACGTCTGCCTGGCCGAGGGCGAGGCCGACCCCGTCGTCGAGGCGCACGTCATGTCATTGCTGCGCCGCTGGCAGCCCCGCGTCCGCCATCAGCTGGAGACGGTCCAGGTCGGCGAGCTGTTCCTCGACCCACCGGGGCGGCGGGCCCAGGTGGCGGGCGAGGACCTCGAGCTCCGGCCCCGCGAGTTCGACCTCCTGGTCGCCCTGGCCCGCTCCACCGGGCGCGCCTTCCGCCGCCACGAGCTGCTCGACCAGGTGTGGGGGCCCCGATTCAGCGGCGGGGTCAACACCGTTGACGTCCACATCTCGTGGCTCCGCCAGAAGCTCCCCGCCGCGGCGCGCGTCCGGATCACGACGCTGCGCGGGGTCGGCTACCGGCTCGACGAGCTGAGCCGCCTGCCGTCGGTGTTGCCGGTGGCGGCGGAGGTCCCCGCGAACGGAGGTCCCCTCCTCACCGATGGGAGCC
>JBEKAP010000015.1:0-18781 GCA_050015875.1 Candidatus Dormibacteria bacterium
GGGCGCCGACGTCGAAGAGCGCCAGCGTGTAGTCGCGGCAGCTCATCCCCGGCGGTCGGCGCGCCTCCAGTGCGGCGTCCAGCCGCCCCCCGGGAGCGGATTCGACGCCGAGGAAGCAGCGGGCGGCCACCCGGCTGAGATTCACGTCGCGGGCGGGCGCCCCGGGATGGTCGAGGGCCAGGCAGAGGAGGGCACGCGCCGTGTAGGGGCCCACTCCGGGCAGGCTCCGCAGCCCGGCCTCGTCCGCCGGCCAGCCACTCGCCGCGATGATCGCCGCGGAGTGCCAGAGTCCGGCCGCGCGCCGCGGGTAGCCGAGGCCCCCCCACTCCCGGAGCACGTCGTCGAGACGGGCGCCCGCGCAGCTCTCCGGAGTGGGCCAGCGCTCGAGGAACGGGCGCCACCGGGTGAGCACCCGGGTCACCGGGGTCTGCTGGAGCATCACCTCGCTCACCAGCACCGCCCAGGGGTCGCGGGTCTGTCGCCAGGGCAGGTCATGACGGCCGGCGTCCGCGTACCAGGCGGCGAGTCCGGCGGTCACGGATGGGTTGTCGGCGCTGAAAGCGCCAAATGCGCGGAATGGTCCACCCCGGGCGCTCCGTCAGCCAAAAACAGGCTTGAGGACAGCTCTGTCCCAAAGGCGCTGCGCCGCGGTGGGGGGCTCACTCGGCTGCCGAGCGCTGGGCGCATCGGCTGGCCGAGATTCTCGCCCTGGCGGCGCGGGAGGGCGGAGGAGTGCGCACAGAAAGCGCCAAACGCGTGGAACGGCGCGCGCTCCGTACCCCCAACACCAATTTCACTGTTAAGGACACTCCTGTCCCAAAGGCCCCGGTGCAACGGGTGGGTGGCCACTCGCCTGCCCAGGTCGGCGCTGATCCGCTGGCGAGGGCGACTGGCGGGCGCTCGGATCGTCCGATCAGGGCAGGACTTCCTCGCGATAGCTGGTGACGCGCAGTCGCGGCGGCGCGGCCGCGCACTCACCGCGCGCCGCCTCGGCGAAGGCGGCGGCCAGCCCGTCACGCTGGAACGCGGCGCTGATCCGCTGGGCGGGGGCGTCATCCGGGTCCCAGACCACGGGTTCGGGGCCGGGATGGTCGCGGAGGTGGCTCCAGATCGCTCCGGCGACTCGGGCGGCCAGCTCGGCAGAGGGGACGCCGTCGGTGAAGACGACCGGCACGAGGCTGCGGCAGTACGCCTCCGCCTCGGACGTGCCGGCCAGCAGGTCGGCACCCGAGGGTCCGCGCGGTAACGGGGTCGCGTCCATGAGCCTGTGATCGTGGCACGTCACCGGGACGGCGCGGCCGGCTACGAGGCGATCGGCGGGGTGCCGCCGCGGGCGATGTCGCCCCGCCGTCTCGCGCGGCGGCGCTCTGGCCAGAAGGGCAGGTCGAGGATGAGGATGGAGATGAGCGCCACGGCTGTGGCACCGAGCAGGTACCACGGCCACGGCCCGAGCAGACCGAGCAGCCCGGGCGGGTGCTGAGTGTGCAGGTAGTCGTAGTCGCCACCGGTGACGAGGTCCACCACTCCCACGAGCCCGAGGAAGAGGACGGTGATGACGATGACCCGGAGGGCGGCGCGGGGCCGGGGATGGAGGCCGAGCCCGATCACGAGCCAGCACGCCACCAGCAGCACGCCGATGTGGTCGAGGTAGAACTCGAGCCAGTCGTAGGAGGGGAAGAGGATCGGGTGGTCGGGGGTGAGCAGTCCCTGGATGGTGCCGGCCAACCCCCAGAACCAGGTGATCTCGACCAGGATGGGCCGCCGCGTGACCAGGGCCGCGGCACCGACGAAGGCCGCGACATCGCAGACGTAGAGGGGGAGGCTGAATCCCACCGTCCAGGTGTGGGCGATGTAGGTCTCGCCCAGCCCGCCCCTCCACTGGACGATCTCGAAGGCGACCTCATTGACGACGAGGAGGATGGCCAGCCCCCAGGAGGCGGCCGTGACCCAGCGTCCAGGCCGCCACCGCACCAGCGGGACCAGCCCACCGACGACCGCCACCGTGAGTGCCAGCGCGAGGAGGTGGCCCGGAGCGACCGATTGATCCATGGGCCGGAGTCTGGGACAGGCACGGCGCCTGCGCATCGGGGTAAGCCCGCGGCGTGTACAGTCGCGGTGTCCGCGGCAGGTCCAGGAGGGCGTGATCCAGGCATGGCCAGCACCGAAGAGCGGGAGCCCGACGCCGAGCACCCGGGTCTGCCCGAGCCGCGGCCCGAGCACCACCGCGACATCCAGGGGGGCACGGCCCGCGCCGCCGTCTTCGGCGTCAGCGACGGTCTGCTGACCAACGTGTCGCTCATCCTCGGTGTCGCCGGCGCCAGCCCGACCTCGGGGCTCGTCCGCCTCGCCGGCATGGCCGGCCTGGTGGCGGGGGCGATCTCGATGGCCGCCGGCGAGTACATCTCGATGACCGCCCAGAGGGAGCTGATCCACCGCGAGGTGGCGGTCGAGCGGGAGGAGCTGCGCCGCAACCCGGAGCTCGAGCGGCGCGAGCTGGTCGCCGTGTACCTGGGGAGGGGTGTGCCCCGCAAGGTCGCCGAGGACTTCGTCGGGGCGCTGATGCAGGACCCCGAGGTGGCCCTGGCCGTGCATGCCCGCGAGGAGTTGGGCATCGACCCCTCGCGCACCGGATCGCCGACCGGCGCTGCGCTCTCGTCCTTCGTCAGCTTCGCGATCGGGGCGCTGATCCCGCTCCTGCCCTGGTTCTTCGCGACCGGTTGGGGGGCGGTGCTCGTCTCCATCGGGCTTGGAGCCGTCGCCGCGGTCGCCATCGGCGCCGCCATCGGCTACTTCTCGGAGCGCTCGGTCGTCCACGCCGCGCTCCGGCAGCTGCTCATCACCGCCGGCGCCGCGGCGGTGACCTTCGGGGTGGGCAGGGTGGTGGGCGTCGGCGTCACGACGGCCACCTGATGGAGGCGCGCAGGTGACCCACCGCATCCTCGTCGCGGAGGACGAGGCGGACATCCGGGAGCTGCTCCGGCTGGCGCTCACCGCCGCCGGCTACGAGGTCGAGACGGCGCCAGACGGCGGTGCCGCGTGGGAGCGGGCCGTGGCCCGTCCGCCCGACCTGGTGGTCACTGACCTGCGCATGCCGGCCATGGACGGCCTCGAGCTGATCGGGGCGATGCGATCGGAGCCGTCGTTGAGCCGCACCCCGGTCATCCTCTTCACCGCATATGTCTCCTCCGACCCACGGGTGTCCGAGGCCGGTCAGATCTGGGGGGTGGAGGTGGTGACCAAGGGGTCGATCGCCGAGCTCCGCCGGGTGGTGGCCCGGGTGCTCCGCGGCGAGGCGTCTTAGGAGGCGCTCGAGCCCCCCTGTACGGGAGCGGTTCGGGGCCCGGCCGGCGATACGAACAGTTGTTTTCCGAACGATTGTTCGCTATGCTGCTCCTTCGTGACCATCGCCCTCGCTCCCACCGTCGGCGAGCGGATCGCCGAGCTGCGTCGACAGCCCTGGGTGCAGAGCCGCCTCGCCCGTGAGGTGATCCTGCCCGCCCAGGCGGCCGACCTCCGGCCCTGGCCGGAGCGGCTCCATCCCGAGCTGATCGCGGCGCTCGCCGCGCGCGGCCTGGACCGCGCCTACTCCCACCAGGCGGAGGCGATCGAGGCGGCGCTGGACGGCCGCGACGTGACCCTGGTCACCCCGACCGCCAGCGGCAAGACCCTCGGCTTCGTCATCCCGGTCCTGGACTCCTGGCTGCGCGACCCGGACAGCCGCTCCCTCTGGCTCTTTCCGACCAAAGCCCTCGCCCAGGACCAGCTCGCCGGGCTGCGCGACCTGGTGGAGGAGCTGGCTCCCGAGCGGCGCGACCGGCTCCGCGCCGCCACCTTCGACGGGGACACTCCCACCGGGCTGCGCCGGGCCATCCGCGAGGGGGGCCACATCGTGGTGACCAACCCGGACATGCTGCACAGCGGCATCCTGCCCCACCACACCGGCTGGGCCGGGTTTCTCCGATCGCTCCGCTACATCGTCATCGACGAGCTGCACGCCTATCGCGGCCTGTTCGGCTCCCATCTCGCCAACGTGCTGCGCCGGCTGCTCCGGATCTGCCGCTTCTACGGCAGCGATCCCACGGTCATCTGCTGCTCGGCGACCATCGGCAATCCCGGCGAGCTTGCCGAGCGGCTGCTCGGACGCCCGGTCACCGTGATCGACCGCAACGGCGCGCCGCGTGCCGAGCGTCACCTCTGGTTCTGGGAGCCACCGCTCAGCGACGCCGCCCTGGGGGTGCGACGGTCGGCGGTGCTGGAGGCGCGCCGGCTGATCACGGAGCTGCTCCGCCAGGAGCTCCAGGTGATCGGTTTCTGCCGCAGCCGCAGCTCGGTGGAGGTCCTGCTCAGCTACCTGCGGCAGCTCCAGCCGGGAGGCCCGGGGCAGGCACCCCCGATCCGCGGCTATCGCGGCGGCTACCTGCCTCTCGAGCGGCGGGCTATCGAGGCGGGGCTGCGAGGTGGGAGCGTCCGCGCGGTGATCGCCACCAACGCCCTGGAGCTGGGGGTCGACATCGGCGGCCTCGACGCCTCGGTGCTGGTCGGCTACCCGGGCACCCTGGCGAGCACGTGGCAGCAGCTGGGCCGGGCCGGCCGGCGGGATGCGGCCTCCCTGGGTGTCTTCATCGCCTCCGACGCCCCCCTCGACCAGTTCCTGCTGCGCCATCCCGAGTACCTGCTGGACACGCCGCCGGAGCGAGGCCTCGTGGACCCGGACAACCTGCTCGTGTTGGGCTCTCACCTCCAGGCGGCCGCCTTCGAGCTCTCCTTCGAGCAGGGGGAGACCTTCGGCAGCGCGGGGCCGGAGCTGACCGGGTCGCTGCTCGAGTGCTTCGCCGAGGACGGCCTGGTCCACCGGAGCGGGAACCGCTACCACTGGAGCGCCGACGCCTTCCCCGCCGAGGCGATCTCGCTGCGGCGCGCCGCCGCCAGCAACGTGGTGATCGTCGACACCTCGAGCGATCCCGCGGGCCCGGGTCAGGGGCCGCAGGGCCCGTGGGCGGGGAGCGGAGGTGGGCGCCCCGGCAGCCACGGCCGGGTCATCGGCGAGGTCGATCAGTTCTCCGCGCCGGTGCTGGTCCACGACGACGCCATCTACCTCCACGAGGGCCGTCAGTACCACGTGGAGCGGTTGGACTGGGAGGAGAAGCGCGCCTACGTCCACCCCATCGACGTCGATCACTACACCCTGGCCGAGACGCGCCAGACGGTGCGCGTCCTGGAGCGCTTCGCCGGGCCGGTGGGGAAGGGGGTGCTGCGCAGCCACGGCGAGATCCGGGTGAGCAGGCTGGCGACCGTCTACAAGAAGGTCCGGTTTCTCTCCCACGAGAACGTGGGGTCGGGTCCGATCAACCTGCCGGAGCAGGATCTCCACACCACCGCCGTCTGGGCCGCGTTCCGGCCCGCCGGCCTGGGCGTCATGCCGGCCCCGGAGCAGGAGGCCGGTCTGGTGGGCGCCTCGCGCGCCCTGCACGCGGCTGCCTGCCTCCTCTGCATGTGCGACCCGCGCGACCTCGGCACCCACGTCGAGCTGCGCTCGCAGGCCGGACCGGACGGGCCGCACCCGGGTCCGGTGGCGCTGGGCCCCACTGCCGCGGACGAGCCGCAGGAGTTCGTCGCGGGCTGGCGGCGGCCGGCAGCCCCGGTGTCGACGGACCTGGAGGGCATCGGCTGGCCCGCCGTGTACCTCTTCGACGCCACGGCTGGCGGTGTCGGCTTCGCCCAGGCGTGCTTCGACCGCTTTGACGAGATGGTGGCGTCGGCCATCGACCTGGCCGCGGGCTGCACCTGCGCCACCGGCTGTCCGTCCTGCGTCGGACCGGCGCCGCTCGGATGCGACGGCCGGGCCGCGGCGCTCCGGCTGCTGCGCCTCGCCGCCGCGGAGCCGGCCTGAGGGGATGAGCCCGCCGCTCGCGACCGCCACTCCGGTGAGCGCGCTCCGCGCCCGGCTGGCGGCGATGGGCGGGCTGGTCGATCTCTCGCGGCCCCTGGCCCCGCCCCGGTTGGTGCGCCCGGAGCCGCCGCAGCCGCCCGTCGCGCGTGCCGGGGCTCTCGGCTTCGCCGCCGAGGGTGCCGTGCTGGTCCGGCGGGTGCGGATCGACCTCGGCCCGTTCCTGGAGCGCGCCGGCGCCGAGGAGCCGGTGGCGCCACCCGACCTGGTCCGCCTCCTCTACCGGCTCCCCGCGGCCGCGCCGGCCGGGCCGCTCTCGGAGGGCGACGCCCTGGTCCTCGACATCGAGACCCTGGGGCTGCGGGGAAGCGGCGTGGTGCCCTTCCTGGTTGGCCTGGGGGTGCCGCGGGGGAGGTTCCTGGAGATCGACCAGTACCTGCTCGCCGACCTGGACGGCGAGGGCCCGATGCTGGACGCCGTGGCGGAGCGCGTCGCGACCGCGCGGGTCCTGCTCACCTACAACGGGCGCGGCTTCGACATCCCCGTGCTCCGGGCCCGCTCCGTGATCAACCGGCGACCGGTGGACGCGATCTCCCCGGCGATCCACTGCGATCTGCTCGGGCCGGTGCGGCGGCTCTTCCGCGAGCGCCTCGGTGCCTGCACCCTCCGCCAGGCGGAGCTCTCCCTGCTCGGCTTCGCGCGCGAGGACGACGTTCCGGGAGCCGAGGCCCCGGCCCGCTTCCGCGCCTGGCTGGACGGCGGCCCGCCCGCGGTCCTGGAGGGCGTGATCCGTCACAACCAGCTCGATCTCTGCTCCACCGTGGTCCTCGGGGCGCGGCTCGCCGCGCATGCGGGCGGGTGCCTCGTCGAGCCAGTGCACCCGGCGGATCGCTACCGGCTCGCCGTCCACCTGGAGGCGGTCGGGATGGCCGATGCCGCCGAGGCGCATCTCACCACCGCCTTCCAGGACGCCACCTCGGCGTGGTCGCGACCGGCCGGCCACCGCCTGGCCCGCCGCCGGCGCCGGGTGGTGCCCGGATCGCAGGTCCCCGTCCTCCGCGAGCTCTGGCGCCGCCACCCCGAGGACCTCCTTGCCGCCCGCGGGCTGGCCATCGCTCTGGAGCGGCGGGGGGAGATCGACGCAGCCCTCACCGTCTGCGCGGAGGCGGAGGCGGTGCTCGCCACCTGGGCCGGGTGGCGGCGGCGCCTCGCCGTGGTCACCGGACGCGACGCCGGCGGCCCGGAGGCGGAGTGGCAGCACCGGAAGGAGCGGCTCGGCCGGCGTCGGCGACGCGGCCACGAGGCGGCTCTGCCGCTCGCCGGGAGCGGCTGACCGCGATCGACGGGCCGTGGCCCTCCGGGGCGACCTGAACCCTTCTGGCGCGTGATCCCGTTCCACGGGCGACAATGGCCGGCCGATGGACCCTGTGATGCCCGCCTTCGAGGACCCCGAGGGGTCTCCGCCGCCGGAGACCGTCGCTTCGGGGGAGAAGGCCGTGGCCGTGCCCGGAGCGCTGCGGGCCGGGAGCGGGGTGCGCGGCCTGCGCAACTCGCTGATGATGCTTGCCGCCCAGCTCTCCTCGCGGGTGCTGGCCCTCGGATCCGTGATCGTGATCATCCACTCGCTGGGCGCCGGCGAGTTCGGGCAGATGCAGACCGCGATCACCTACGGGGCGATCGTCTCGGTGATCGCGGACCTGGGCCTGAGCACCCTCTACCTTCGCGAGGGCGCCCGTCGCCCCGACCAGCTGGGCCGGTACCTGGACAACATGCTGTCGCTCCGCATCCCCCTCCTGGCGCTCGCCATCCTGGTGCTCAGCGGGGCGCTGTGGCTGCTCGGCCTGCACTCCCTGGTCGTCGCCTCCGCCGCGCTCCTGGTCGGCTCCGGGCTGCAGCTCCTCCTGCGCAACAGCTTCTACGCGCTGCAGCGGGTCAAGTTCGTGGCCCTGGAGATCATCCCCGAGGCTCTGATCCTGCTCGGGCTGGTGGTGATCGGCGCGGTGAAGGACCTCGGTACCGCCTACTTCATCTGGGCGTACACCTTCAGCTACCTCGCCGCCGCCCTCTATTTCGCGGTGGCGCTGGTCGCTACCGGCTCCTGGCGGCCGCACTGGCGATTCGAGTGGGGCCTCATCCGCCCCTGGATGGTGATGACGGCGCCGCTCGCGGTCAGCTACGTCTTCACCACGGTGTACTGGCAGATCGACGTCCCCATCCTGCAGCACTTCGGCCCGTCGTACTCGACCGCAGCCTGCCCCCTGACCAGCCTCAGCTACTGCGAGGTGGGCTGGTACCAGGCCGCGTACAAGCCGTTCCAGGCGTTGCTCGTCATCCCCTTCGCACTGCGCACGGTGGTCTTTCCGCTCCTCGCCGTGTACCACCGCGAGGCGCCGGAGCGGCTCGTGATCGCGGTCCAGAAGTTCTTCAAGGCGCTGGTCGCGCTCGGCCTGCCGGCCTCGATCGGCGTGATCGTGCTGGCCGACCAGTACACGTCGCTCTTCACCCTCCCCGCGCAGGCGTCTCCGTCCCTGCGGCTGCTCGGGGTGACCATCGTCTTCATGTTCGCCGACAACGCCAACGCCACTGGGCTGCTGGCCATGGACCGGCAGCGCACCTATGCGTGGATCGTCGGTGCCGGGCTCGTTTTCAACGCCCTCGCCAACGCGGTGCTGATCCCGGTCTTCGAGCATCTGCACCCGGGGAGCGGCTACCTGGTGACCAGCGCCAGCACCGCGGCGACCGAGATCTGCCTCGTGGTCATCGGTCTGATCGCGCTGCGACACCTGCGGGTGAGCGTTCCGGTGGTGCGGCTCAGCTGGCGGATCGTCCCTCCGGCGGTGCTGATGGGCGGCTTCCTGTTGCTCGTGCATCCCGAGGGCCGTGTCGCCACCGTCGTGTACACGCTGGTTGCCGGGGCCATCTACCTGGCCGCCCTCTGGCTCATCCGCGCCGCCGACCGCGAGGAGCGCCTGCTGCTGCGCCGCGCGCTCCGGCGGGGGTGACCGGGGTCGAACAGGACCACTCGCTAGACTCGCGGGCATGAGCGGGAGGGATCCCAAGGCGCTGCTCCGGCGCTACCTGGGAGATGCGCGTGAGGCCGTGCTCTGGAAGCTCGAGGGCCTCTCCGAGTACGAGGTGCGCCGTCCCATGGTGCCGACGGGCACCAACCTGCTCGGGCTGATCAAACACCTGGCCGGCCTGGAGCTGGGCTACTTCGGCGACACGTTCGGCCGGCCGTCGGGGGAGCCGCTGCCCTGGTTCGACGAGGGGTCGGAGCCCAACGCCGACATGTGGGCGACGGCCGAGGAGTCGTGTGAGCAGGTGGTCGATCTGTACCGGCGAGCCCAGGCGCACGCCGATGCCACCATCGAGAGCCTGGCGCTGGACGCCATCGGTCACGTTCCCTGGTGGCCTCCGGAACGGCGCGGGGTGACCCTGTACGCCGTGCTGGTGCACATGATCGCCGAGACCCACCGCCATGCGGGGCACGCCGATATCGTCCGTGAGCTGATCGACGGCAGCGTCGGGATGGGGGGCGACGCTGGCAAGATGGCCCCGGGCGACGGTGCCTGGTGGCAGGCGTACCACGACCGATTGGAGCGGGTCGCGCGGGAGGCCGCTCCCGACTGACCACTCGGGCCCGCCTGGGCGGCGCGGGCTACGGGCCGGCGACGGACGCCGCGGAGGTCGGGGTGGCGATCTCGGTGGCCGGCGCCGAGGTCGGCGCCGTGGCCGTGGAGGGGACGTCCTGCCCGCCTGGGGCGAACTCCGGCCACGGGGTCTGCCAGTCGCCCTCGCCGTCGGAGTACGAGGCCTCGAGCACGCTGCCCACCACCTGCACCGGGTCGCCGACCTGGCTCCAGGTGTAGTAGGTGGTGGCGTTGGCGGTGCTCAGGTTGATGCAGCCGTGCGAGCTGTTGGTGTCCCCGTACGGGTAGAGGCTGCAGCTGTCGCCATAGCAGACCCACGGGGCGGCGTGGACGAAGTACCCGTCCGAGGAGACGGCGGTGTCCTCGTACACGGCCTCGTTGTAGGTGTCGTCGCCGCCGCAGGCGGCCGGGGTGTGGAAGGTCTGGCAGGAGTTCATCTGCACCACCGGCTCGTGATAGAGGACCACGAGGATGCCGCTGATGGTGTCGTAACCGGGCTTTCCGGTGTTGGTCGGCCAGCTGTCGATGAGCTGCCCGGTGGTGGCGGAATCGCCGTCGTACACCTGCATGGTGCGGGCCTGGGTGTCGACGACGGTGAGGTGCGCGGCTCCGATGCTGAAGCTCTCGCTCCAGTCGCCCAAGCCCCAGTAGCCGTTGCCGGCGTCGACGCCGTTGAGGTCGGCGTCGACCGTCACCTGGGTCCCGGGCACCCAGTAGTTCTCGGGGCGGTAGTGGACGTCCTCGGCGTCGAACCAGTACCAGCCTCCCGGCTGCGGCGGGGTGCTGACCACCGCGATGTGGGCGATGATCCCAGGCTGGTCCGCGACCGGGATCGGCGTGTTGAACTCGAGCTCGATCGGCATGGCCACCCCGACCGTGTCGCCGTCGCTGACGTAGAGCACGGTGGTGAGCAGCCGGTTGGCCCTCGTGATGGTGTGGAAGGCGGAGGTGGCCACCGTCTCACCCGCAGCGCTCACCGCGGTGGCGGTGACCGTGTAGGCGGCGTTGAGGTCGAGCCCGCCGGCGTAGCTCCATTCCGTGTTGTTGTTGGAGACGGTCCAGGTGAAGCTGTCGTCGCCACCGTTCTCGGTCACCGTGACCCCGCTCACCGTGGCGTTCTGAGCCGTGACCTGGATGGCGGCGTCGAGTCCCACCCCGGTCGACCCGTCGGCGGGCGTCACGCTCAGCGAGGGCGGTCCCGAGACGGTGAGCTGATGCCCGGACGTGGAGGTGGGTCGCGGGGTGGATGTCACGGTCGGAGAGGCGGACGGAGCCAGGCTGCAGGCGCTGATCACCAGGCCGACCGCCCCAACGGCGAGCGCCCCGGCGCGACGTCGCACCACCGCACGCGTCATTCCTGTCGCCACGACCTGGTCTGAGATGGCGTCTGACCTCACCCGGTGCGCCGCTCTCCTGGCGCGCCCTGCTTCTCTAGGTTAACGCCCCCAGCCGGACCGCCGGTTACAGGGAATTCCCCGAGGTCAGCGGCGGCGCTCGCCGATCACGCCAATCGTTCCAGAATCATGGCCATCCCCATCCCGCCGCCCACGCACATGGTCTCCAGGCCGATCTGGCCATTGGTCGCGGCGAGACCGCTGAGCAGGGTGCAGAGGATGCGCGCGCCGGTCATCCCGAAGGGGTGGCCCAGGGCGATCGACCCTCCGTGGGGGTTGAGCCTTTCGTCGAAGGGGTCGATCCCGAGACCGCGCGCTGAGGGGATCACCTGGGCCGCGAAGGCCTCGTTGATCTCCACCACGTCGACGTCGTCGATGGTCATGCGTGCCCGAGCCAGAGCCTGCCGGGACGCCGCGATCGGTCCCAATCCCATCTGTTCCGGCTCGAGCGCGGAGAGGCCGGTGGAGACGATCCGGGCGAGCGGAGGGATGCCGAGCTCCCGGGCGCGGTTGCCGCTCATCACGACCACCGCCGCGGCGCCGTCGTTGAGCGGGCACGAGTTGCCCGCGGTCACTCTGCCCCCCTCGCGGAATGCGGGCTCGAGGGCCGCCAGCTTCGCCGGCGAGGTGTCGCGGCGCGGGCCGTCGTCCGCTGTCATCACCCGCCCGTCGGGGAGCGGCACGGGCAGGATCTCGCGATCAAAGAACCCAGAATCCTGGGCGGCCACGGCGCGTTCCTGGGAGCGGAGCCCGAAGCGGTCCATCTCCGCACGGGAGACCCGCTCGCGCTCGGCCACGATCTCGGCGGTCTCGCCCATCTGGATGTAGATGTCGGGGTAGCCGCCGGGGTTGCCCGGCTCCAGCCGCGGGTTTCGGCAGGCGGGGATGTCGCTCGTACCGCTCCGGTACCGCGTGGTCGACTCGACGCCCACCGAGAGGTAGACCTCCCCCTCCCCGGCGCGGATGGCGTGCGCCGCCATCCGGGTGCTCTGCAGCGAGGAGGCGCAGTAGCGGGTGACGGTGGTCCCTGGCACATTGAGCCTGGTCAGGATGGAGACGATCCGTCCGAGATTGAATCCCTGCTCGCCCCCGGGCAGACCGCACCCGCAGATGAGGTCGTCGATGCTGCCGCGGTCGAGCGCGGGCAGGCGGCCGAGCACCCCCTCGACCACGAGCGCGGCGAGGTCGTCGGGCCGCCAGTCGACGAGCGACCCCTTGAACGCCCGGCCGATGGGGGAGCGGCCACAGGCGACGATGACCGCTTCAGGCATCGCTCCGGGCCGGCGCGGCGGGGGACATCACCTCGGCCAGCTGCGCCGGGCTGATGTTGGCTCCCGAGCAGATCAGCGCCACCCGGCGACCGCGGAGCTGCGGCGCCAGGGCCGGGTCCAGCGCTGCGGCCAGCGGCGCCGCGCCGGCCGGCTCCACCAGGGTCCGCGTCTTCTCGATCATGAGGCGCGTGGCCACGAGCAGGTCGCGATCGTCGACGACCACGAAGTCGGTGAGCAGCTCACGCATGATCCGCTGGGGCAGCTCGAATGCGGTACCGGTGGCGACCCCCTCGGCGGTCGTGGTGTTTGGCCGTTCCACCATCTCCCGCGCAAGCCACGATGCGTGCGCCGCCGGCGACTGGGCCGACTGCACGCCGATCACCTCGATGGAGGGTTTCACCGCCCGGGCCACGATGCACGCGCCGGAGGCTCCCGTGCCGCCACCCACCGGCACCAGGATGACGTCGACGTCGGGCTGATCTTCGAGCAGCTCGAGGGTGGCCGTCGCGACGCCCGCGATCAGGTCGGGTTCGTTGCCCGCGTGGATGTAGCGCAGACCGCGCTCGGCGGCCAGCGCCTCGCAGTGGGCGCGGGCCTCCTCGAACGCCCGGCCGATGCCGATCACCTCGGCACCGAGGTCGCGCATCGCCTCCACCTTGACCGGATTGGCGTGCTCGGGGACGCAGACGGTGGCGGAGATGCCGAAGAGATGCGCGCCGTACGCGACCGACTGGCCGTGGTTTCCGGTCGACGCGGTGATCACCCCGCGTCGCCGGGTCTCCGGGGCGAGCCGGCTGGTCAGGTTGATGCCCCCGCGGACCTTGAAGGCGCCGGTGGGGAGGAGGTTCTCGTGCTTGACCCAGACCTGGGCGTCGACCATCCGGTCGAGTGCCGGGTAGGAGCGGAGGGGGGATCGCGGGAGGTGGTCGCGGATGCGGGTGCGCGCGGCCAGGACGTCGGCGAAGGTCGGTGGTTGGAGGACCATCACCGCGAAGGTACCAGCCCGGCCCCGCGGGTCGCGCGTCCCGGTGGCGGGGGCGGGGGCCTCAGGCCAGTGCGCTGCGCAGGAAGTCGAAGCAGGTGTCGGCGACCTCCTCCCATCCCGCCTGGTTGCAGATGAGATGGCTGCGGCCGGGGAAGGCCTGAAAGCGCGTCAGGCCGGCCGACCGGTGGTACCGCCTCGCGTTGCGCCGCACCGCCGGCAGCGGGCAGAGGTGGTCGCTGTCGCCGGCGATCATGAGGAGCGGCACGTGCTCGCGCCGGAAGTGGACCCGGCCGCTCTGGAGGAGCGTGCTGCGAGGGACGTTGCGACTCTCGGGGACGACGTATTCCTCGAAGGCGCGGTCGCTGGCCTCCCTGCTCATCGTGTTGCAGAAGGTGTAGTGGAAACGGGCCGGGGTCATGACCACCGGCCGGTTGCCCGCGAAGGGATTGACGTGCGGGAGGTTGGCCCGGAAGAAGTGCGGGTCGAGGGAGACGACGCCCAGCGCCGGCGCCGAGCTGACCGCGACCCCGGCTCTGACCAGCCCGTCGTTGACCAGTCTCTGGACGACCAACCCTCCCACCGAATGCCCGATGACGAGGGGGGGCTCGGGGAGGCCGCCGACGACGTCCGCGAAGTGCCGCACGACCTGGCCGAAGGTCAGCCTGCCCAGCCGCGGGTCGACGTGGCGGCGCAGCTCGGCCGGGTCCCCGTCGTGGAACGGCCAGGAGGGGACGGCGGTCTCGAAGCCCGCCGCCTGGGCCCGCTCGACCCACGGCTCCCAGCTCCTGGCATTCATGTACATGCCGTGAGCGAAGAGGATCGTCGGTCGGGCTGGAGCCATCGCGAGCCAATCTAGCACCGGGTCCGCCGGCCGCCGCCACGGGAATCTCGTGACCGGATCCTGACCCGGCGATGTCGCGGGCGGCAAATGCCCTGGAGCATGATGGGCGGGTCATTTCCAACCTGCCATGCCGAGGAGTTCGCCCATGGCCCGCCCGATCCCGAGCACCATGCAGGAGGTGCCGCTCACCATCACCGACATCCTGCGGCGGGGCCACAGCCTCTTCCCGGGCAGTCAGGTGGTGACCTTCGAGGGGAGCACCTCGCGCCGCGCCGACTTCGCCGAGGTTGCCGAGCGGGTGGCGCGTCTGGCCTCCGGGCTTCGCACCCTGGGGATCAAGCCGGGCGACCGGGTGGGCACCTTCTGCTGGAACCACCAGGAGCACCTGGAGGCCTACTTCGCGGTCCCGTGCATCGGCGCCGTGCTGCACACGCTGAATGTCCGCCTCTCACCGGCCCAGCTCGCCTACGTCATCAACAGCGGCGGCGACCGGGTGGTGATCGTCGACGCCGGCCTGACCCCCCTCTTCGCCGCCATCCGAGCGCAGCTGACCACGGTCGAGAGGGTGATCGTGGTGGGGGGCGCGGACGTCACCGGGATGGGCGCCGTCGTCGACTATGACGAGCTGCTCAAGGCCTCCCCACCGCTCCGGGAATGGCCGGTGCTGGACGAGAAGCTGCCGGCCGCGATGTGCCACACCACCGGCACGACCGGCGACCCCCGGGGGGTGGTGTACAGCCACCGCTCCATGTGGCTGCATTCCCTGGCGAGTGTCGCCAGCTTCGCGCTCAACGAGAACGATCGGGTCGGTCTGATGGTCCCGATGTTCCACGTCAACGGCTGGGGCAAGCCCTACGCCGCCTTCATGTGCGGCGCCGACCTGCTGCTCCCGGAACGCTTCCTCCAACCGCAACCCCTCCTCTCCTTCGTGATGGCCGAGCAGCCCAACTTCATCGTCGGCGTGCCGACCATCTTCCAGGGATTGCTGGTCGCGGCCCGGGCGGCGGATGCGGAGCTCGACTTCGTCCGCATGGGGATCTGCGGCGGCTCCGCGGTGCCGACCAGCCTCATGCAGGCCTACCAGCCGTGGTTCCCGCTCATCCAGGCGTGGGGGATGACCGAGACGTCGCCGCTCGGCCTGGTGTCGACCCCGCCCAGGGGGGTGGTCGAGGGCGACTCCTCGTACTGGCACTACCGGTCCAAGACCGGCCGCCCGGTGACGGGTGTCGAGTTGCGCATCACAGGAGACACCGGCGCCGCGCTGCCCTGGAACGGCAAGACGGTGGGGGAGATCGAGGTCCGCGGCCCGTGGATCACGGCCTCGTACCTCGGCGCCGTCGGGCGCGATCGGTTCCACGACGGCTGGCTGCGCACCGGCGACGTCGGGACCGTGGACGAGCTCGGCTACGTCCAGATCACCGACCGGACCAAGGACATCATCAAGTCGGGCGGGGAGTGGATCAGCTCGGTGGAGCTGGAGACGGAGCTGATGGCGCATCCCGCCGTGGCGGACGTCGCCGTGGTGGGCATCCCCGACGAGCGCTGGGGGGAGCGGCCGATGGCCGTCGTCGCCTTCCGCCCGGGCCAGTCCGTCGACCCCGAGGATCTGCGCCAGTTCCTGACCGGGAAGGTGCCCTCCTTCTGGCTCCCCGAGTCCTGGGCGGTCGTCGTTGCCATGCCCAAGACGTCGGTGGGCAAGCAGGACAAGAAGGCGATCCGCCAGCTCCAGGCGGAGGGGATGTTGGAGGTGCACCGTCTGGTCCGCGTCGAGGCCGTCTGGGCCGACCGCCTCGGGGTGCCCAAGGGCCGCCGCTGACCAAGTCAGGCTAGCCGATCCCCGCGGCCTCCAGCCCGACCCGGTGCAGGAGGCCGTTGCTCGACACGCCCGCCCCTCCCACCGGGGAGTCGGCGCTGCGGTCGGTGAAGCGGCCGCCGGCCTCCTCCACGATCAGGGCCAGGGCCGCGAAGTCCCAGAGGTTGGCCCGCGACGACCAGCCGATGTCGGCCGTGCCCCGGGCGACGGAGAGGTGGGAGAGCGAGTTGCCCATGCTGCGGCTGTCCCAGCAGCGGCCGGCCAGGGAGCGCAGGCGATCGTCCTGCCCGATGCGGACGAATCCCGATACGCTGGTGTGGGCGAGCATCGCGGCGTCCACCCGGTCGATGGCGGAGACGTGGATGGGCTTGCCGTCGACGGTCGCCCCCTCGCCCCGCGCCGCCGCGTAGCGCTGGCGGAGGGCCGGGACCGAGGCCACCGCGCAGACCGTGACGCCGTCGTGCTGGAGGGCGATCAGGCAGGCCCAGGTCTCGTAGCCGCGGATGAAGCTGCGGGTGCCGTCGATCGGGTCCACCACCCAGCGGGCCCCGGCGACGTCAGCGAAGTCGCCGCCGAACTCCTCGCCGACCACGCGCTCCGCCGGCCGGTGGAGGTGGACCTGCTCGCGGATCAGCTCCTCGATCTGGCGATCCGCCTCGGTGACCTCGGTGAGGTCGGGCTTGCGTTCGACGTGGAGGTCGAGGCTGCGCCAGCGGCTCATGGCGATGGTGTCGGCCATGTCGGCCAGCCCGTGGGCGAAGCTGAGATCCGGGTTCATCGGGCTCAACCCTAGCAGCCACGCCGCCGCCCATCGCCCCCCTGCCGGGCCGGGTGCGGTGCCGGTAAGCTTCTCCTGCCCACACCATCACAGCGAGAGGACCTGCCCGATGGCACACCGCAAGCTACCCATTCTCGACCCCACCGGCTTCGTCGTCCTGGGCGACCACCGCGGCCCGTCGATCCCCCCTGCCGAGTGGCATGGGCTGGAGTTCATCGACTGGAAGTCCGGCGGCGACACCAACTTCGCGCCCCTCGCCTCAGCGCTCGGCGAGATGGAGTGCCGTGGCTTCTGGGACCACGGCAAGCCCGACAAGGACGGGATCTGGACCAAGAACAAGGAGATCGCCCCATCGCTCGTCCGCTACGTGGAGCAGATCGGGGCCCGCTACGGCCGGGTGCGGGTGATCGAATTGAACCCGAGCGACGAGGCCGCCGCCGTCCGCCAGCTCCATCTCGACGACAACAATCGGCTCAATCCTGACGGTGAGGGCTGGGTGGTCCGCGCCTGGCTGGAGCTGGACGCCCCCTCGGGCTCGACCTTCATCCTGCGCGAGGCGAGGGACGACCCGAGCACGGAGAGCAGGATCCCGCTCCACCCCGGGATGCAGATGGTCATCGACACCGAGCGGCTCTGGCACGTGGTCCACAACCCCGGCCCGGCGCCCCGGCACGCCCTGATCACCTCGTTCGAGTCCGGCGACGCCCTGGAGGCGTGGATCGAGAGCCAGCTCCCCGCCGAGGTGGCCGCCCGCTAGTCCCCCGCGCTTCAGACCGCGGGGTTGACGGTGCCGTCGCCCCCGCGGTCGCCACCGGGGCCGGACACGCCCGCGGCGCAGCCCGCGCAGGTGCCGGAGAACTCGAGGTGGTGGACGACGTCGACGAAGCCCGCGTCGGCCGCCATCTGCTCGGCCCAGCGCCTGACCACCGTGTCCTCGACCTCGACGGTGCGCCCGCAGGAGCGGCACACCAGGTGGTGGTGGTGCTGGTCGGTGTCGCAGTGGCGGTAGAGGAGCTCGCCGCTGTCGGACCTGAGGGAGTCGATCTGGCCGAGCGCGGCCAGCACCCGGAGCTGCTGATACACGGTGGTGAGCCCGACCCTCTCACCCCGCTGGCGGAGGGCGGCGTGCAGCTCCTGGGCGCTGCGGAAGCGATCGGTCTGGGCGAGCACCGTGGAGAGGGCCCGCTTCTGCCGGGTCGATCGGACGTCAGCGCCGGGAGGTCCGGCTCCGGGTGGGGAAGACGACTTGCTATCTGGAACCATACCGGATAAACTCCGTAACTGCATCCATTAAGGATAAGGCTACCACCACCGCCACGGAGATCATGATGCGAGACCTGGATCGCCGGGGAGCCCTCCTGGCCGCCGCCGCCATCGTCGCCGGCCTGGCCGCCGCCTGCGGCTCGGGATCGAGCTCCGGCAAGATCGACGCCGTGGGCGCGGAGAACGAGTACGCCAGCGTGATCTCCCAGATCGGCGGGCCGTACGTGGCGGTCTCGGCGATCGAGAGCAACCCCAACACCGACCCGCACAGCTTCGAGGCGAGCGCGCAGGTGGCCAGCGAGGTGAGCGCCGCCCAGCTGGTGGTCGAGAACGGCGTGGGGTACGACAGCTGGATCGATACGATCCTGTCGTCCTCCCCCAGCTCGTCGCGCAAGCTGATCGACGTGCAGACCCTGCTGGGGCTGCCCAACAGCACCGAGAACCCGCATCTCTGGTACGACCCCACCACGATGCCGGCGGTCGCCAAGCAGATCGCCAAGGACCTGGGTGCCCTGGACCCGGCGCACGCCGCCTACTTCACCGCCCAGGTGACCACCTTCGACAGCTCGCTGGACACCTGGTACGACGACATCGCCGCCCTGAAGGCGAGCTACGCGGGAGCCCCGGTGGCGGTCACCGAACCCGTGCCCGACTACATGCTCCAGGCCGCCGGGCTCGACGACGTCACGCCCTGGCCGTTTCAGGCGGACATCATGAACGGGGTCGATCCCGCGGCCCAGGACACCAGCCTGGAGCAGGGCTTCTTCACCCAGCACACGGTCAAGGTGTTCTTCTACAACCAGCAGGTGACCGACCCGCTCACCGACTCGCTGCTCTCGCTGGCCCAGTCGAACGGCGTCCCCGTGGTCGGCGTCTACGAGACCATGCCCACGCCTGGA
>JBEKAP010000016.1:0-18635 GCA_050015875.1 Candidatus Dormibacteria bacterium
GGGGTCGGCCTGCAGGTCGTCGATCCCGGCCGGCCACCCTTCCCGGTGCTGCGGGAGGCGCCCTCCCGCTGGCCGGCACCGCCCGCGCTCGAGGAGCCGGACGACGCTCAGCTCCTGGCGTGGGCGGCGGAGCGCAAGGTGGTCTCGACCCTCCTCTTCTGGACGGGGATGGCCCGGGAGCTGGAGAACCTCCACCCGCTCGCGGACATCCTGAGCCTGACGGGGATGTCGGCGGGGCTGATCCTCACCACCGAGAGCTTCGCCCACATGCCCCGCCCACCCCTCACCCGGACCCAGTACCCGCTCGCCGCCGGTGGGCTCGCGCCCCGCGTGGAGCAGCTCCTCGCCTGCTCCGGCGGCGGGGTGCTCCTCGAGTCGGAGGCACCGGCCGAGCAGTTCTCCCGGGCGCTGCGGCGAGCCGTCGACGAGCTGGCCGACCGGCTCGGCGGCCGGGATCGGCTACCGCGGGGTTGGTGGCCCCTGATGGACGCCCCGCTCATCCCCCGGGCGCCGCGGCGGCTGGTGACCCATCCCGAGGCGCCCTACCTGCGCGTCCGCTACCAGCCGCATCCGCCCGAGGCCGCCGGCGACGGCGACGATACGGCCCGCGGTCGCACCCGGCGGTCGCCCCGAGCGCTCGTCCGCGAGTCCCCCCTCGGCGCGCTCTTCGAGCCCGCCCGCCCCTTCACCGACTTCCGTCCGGGCGCCCCGGGGCGGGCCGTCCTGGAGGCCGTCCGCGACGCGGGCTTCGAGTACGCCCTCACGGCGTCGGCGTTTTCCGGGCCGCCGCGGGCGGTGGTCGACGTCCCGGGACTGGTCGCGCTCACCTACACCGCGGGGCGCTGGGACGGCTGGTCCCCCTTCATCACCGTCAACGGCCTCTCCGACCTGCGCAGGGCGGAGCGGAGGCTGCTCCGTGGAGGCCGGCCCGGCTGGCTGATCGGCACCCTCGACACCTGCCTCTGGGCCTTCACCGGCGAGGTCTGGGATCGCGGGCGCGAGCTGTACGCGATCTGCCGCTGGATCGCCGAAGGGGGATCGGCGGGACGCCTGGTCAACGTCACCCCGCGCACCGCGGCACGGTACGCGCGGCTCCTGGCCGATCGCGGCCTGGTGGACACCCTCCCCTCCGCCTGACCGTGGCCGAGCCGCCGGCGCCCCGTGCCCGGCGGCCTCCAGCCTGTCCCAGACGGCGGCGCGGCTGCCCATGGCAGTGAGGGGCTGTCTGGGTCGAGACTAGGACGATGGCCGTCACGGCTGAATCCAAGAGCACGGCGGCGGAGAGGTTCCAGCCCCCCCATTCGGAGCATCTCCGTCAATGCCGGCGGCTCCTGGTTGTCGTGTACGGCCATCTCAGCGACACCATGGCGGCGACCCCGGCCCTGCGCAGCCTGCGGGCGGCGCTGCCCGGCGCGCGCATGGAGGTCCTCGCCCTCACCTGCGCCCACCCCATCCTCGGCCGCTGCCCCTACGTGGACGGCGTCGTCGAGTGGAACGACTTCCGCAGGAAGGGCGCGCCGTCGGCGCGCGTGGAGAAGGCCGCCATGATCGCCGCCCTGGCGGCCAGGCTGCGCCGCCGCCGGTACGACGCCACGCTCGTGCTGCACAACGGCACCGGGGCGATGCGCCGCCTCGCCCGCCTGGTCGGATCGCCGGTGCGGGCCGGGCTGTCGACCGGCGCGGACGGCTACACCCACCCGAGCCCACCCGGGGATGAAGCCGAGTCGGCGCGCGAGGAGAACGCCCGCATCCTCGCCGCCTTCGGGGTCCAGGACGACGGCGGCCCGGTGGAGCTGTGGACCCGGCCCGAGGACCGCGTCGCCGCCCGGCGGCTGACCGGCGGCGGCGAAGGGCCACTGGTCGGCATCCATGCCGGCGCGGACTGGTCGTGCCAGCAATGGCTCCCCGACCGCTTCGCCGAGGTCGCGTCCAGGCTGCAGCGGGAGGCGGGCGCCCGCATCGTCCTGACCGGCTCCGCCAGCGAGTCGTGGCTGGAGGAGGAGATCGCCTCGGGGATGGACAGGCCGCCGATCCGGGCGGTGGGCCGGACCTCCTTCGGGGAGCTGGTCGAGGTGATCCGTGGCCTCGACCTGTTGATCTGCGTGAGCAGCGCCGCCTCCTCCGTCGCCGCCGTCACCGGCACTCCGACTGTCGTCCTCCTCGGGCCCGAGGACGGGCGCTTCACGGGGATGGCGTCGAGCCCCCGCCGGACCGTCCTGCAGCCGGGGGGCGCGCGCCTGGCCGGGAGCTGGTGCGAGCTGGGCCGCTGGGGCGTGCTGTCCGGCTGCGAGTCGCCCGCCTGCCGCGGGGTGGGCGGGCTGGCCGAGCTGGAGCCAGGCGCCGTCATCGGTGCCGCCCTCGAGCTGCTCGGCGCGTCCGTCAGCCGGCAAGCCCAGGCGAGCTGAGCGAGGCGCACGCCGCCAGGACGAGGTCGGCGATCATCCGGTGGCCCTCGTCGTTGGGGTGGGTCGCGTCGGAGACGCCCCAGGGCGTGCGCTGTCCGGCGGGCCCGCGGGAGCCCGGCGTGTCGTACACCGGGGAGAGGGCGACGAAGGCTCCGCCCCGGCGGTGGCAGGCGGCCGCGATGGCGGCGTCGTAGGCGGCCAGGCCGGTGCCCTCCTCAGCCCGACCGTCCCCCTCAGCCCGACCGCCGGGCTCGAGCCCGCGGTCCGCCGGTCCCCAGACGCCGAGGCAGACCGGCAGCGCGCCCGCGTGGGTGAGGCGGTCGAGCAGGCGCGCGTAATCGGCGGCGAAGCGCACGAGCGGCGTCTGCCGCCAGCGACCGAGGGGCACGTAGCCGAGCCAGTCATTGGTGCCGAGCTCCACCACGACCAGGCGCCGCGCCGGGGGAGCCCGCCTCTCCAGCAAGTCACGGACGCGTGCCCCGGAGATGGCCTGGATGCCGCAGCCGCTCGGGCCGGACGGATCTCCGGCGAGCGCCCGGAGCAGGCGGGCCCCGCAGCCGCGATCGCGGCCGGAAGCGTGCTCGCCGACGCTCAGGCTGTCGCCCACCACGAGCACGTCGAAGCCTTCCGGATCCCGTGTCAGCAGCTTGGGGAGACGCACCATGACCAGCCGCCGGCCGGCCGCGATCAGTACGCGCCGCGGCCCGAGACGACTGCCCGCAGGGTCTTCCACATCACCGCCGCATCGAGAAGGACGGACCAGTTCTCGACATACTGGAGGTCGAGCCGGACGGTCTCGTCCCAGGAGAGGTCGGAGCGTCCGCTCACCTGCCAGAGCCCGGTGATGCCCGGCCGGACCAGCAGCCGGCGGCGGCGCAGGTCGCCGGGGTAGCGATCCACCTCGGAGGCGAGCGGCGGGCGCGGCCCGATCACCGACATCGTCCCGGTGAGGACGTTCCAGAGCTGGGGGAGCTCGTCCAGGGAGTAGCGGCGCAGGAAGCGCCCGACCGGGGTCACCCGCGGGTCACGTCGCATCTTGAAGAGCGGGCCGTCGTGCTCGTTGAGCTCGGCCAGGGTGGCCAGGTCCCGGTCGGCGCCGTCGTACATGGTCCGGAACTTGAGCAGGGTGAACTCCCGCCCATTGAGCCCGACGCGGGACTGCCGGTAGAGCACCGGCCCGGGGCTGCTGACGCGCACGGCCACCGCGATGGCGGCGAAGACGGGGCTGAGGAGGACGCAGGACGCCGCCGCAAAGAGGCGGTCGAGAACAGACTTGAGCCACCAGCTCAGCCCGTGGAAACCGGCCTCCTGGACGTCGAGGAGGGGGAGCCCGCCGATGGGGCGGATGACCAGCCGGGGGCCGGCCAGCTCGGTGACACCGGGCGCCACCAGGAGGCGGATGCCCGTCCCCTCCAGGTCCCAGGAGAGCCGGCGCAGCTCCACCCCGGTGAGCAGTCCCGAGCCGGCGATGACCACGGTGTCGGCGGCGGCCTTCTGCGCCGACTCGAGGATCTCGGTGCTGGCGCTCCGGTGCAGCGCGTGCGGGCCGCCGGCCGAGCCGTCCGTGCTCTCCGCAAGGCAGACCCCGACGACCCGCAACCCGGCATGGGGAAGGCGTCCGATGTGGTCGACCAGACCCCGCACCTCGTCGCCGGAGCCGACAACGAAAGCGCGGTGGATCGAGCCCCCCACCCGGATGCGCCGGTGGAGGATGAGGCGCCCGGCGGCGTGCGCGGTGAGGCTCAGGGCGACCATGCCGGTCGCTCCGACGGCGGCGACCTGCCGGGAGATGTCGGTGTGGCTGACATAGGACAGGAAGACCAGCACCACCAGCATCCAGAGCCCGGCGTTGGCGATCCGGCCGAACTCGGAGGTGCCGTGGGAGAGGCGGTGATCCTCATAGGTGCCGTTGATCGCGAGCATCGCGGGCCAGGCCAGCGGACCGAGCGCGATCAGGACCAGGTAGGCGGGGCTCGGACCGAGGGGATGGGTCACGCCGAAGCGCTCGACCACCGCGAAGAGGGCCGCCGCCGCCCCGATGACGATGTCGGCGCCGAGCAGCCCACGGAGCCAGAGGATGGAGGAGATCTCCCTCCCCCGCTCCACCGCCGCCGACGGCACCACGGTCAGGCGAAGCCCGCGTGGTCTGACGGCGACCCCGGTCAGATTGACCTCGTCACTGATCACCACACCATCGTGAAGGCCACCGATCCGTGACGCGATGGGTGGTTGCCGCGCGGCTCTGGGCGATTGTCCTTGTCCGGTCGGGCGGGGCCGGCGCGGACCGCCGGCAGCGGAGGCGTGACCACCCCGGCGAGCGCGCAGCCCTCAGGCGGCGTCGCCGCTCGAGCTCGGGACGGACGGCCCGCCGCGACGGAGGAGCCGAAGCGGCGCCAGCAGCCACGCCTCCGGGCTCCCCGGTTGCGGGGAGACGCGTGAGGAGTGGAGGGTGCGCCGCTCGACCGCGACGAAGAGCAGCCACGCCACCACGAGGATCGCCGGGATCAGCAGCACGATCTCGGCGAAGACGAGCCGGGGCGAGGCTCCGGTCCTGTGGAGCAGATAGGCGAGCGACACGACGATCGGCTGGTGGACCAGGTAGATGCTGTACGACATCACCCCGAGGGTTACCAGCGGACGCCAGGAGAGGAGGCGGGCGATCGGGTTGCCACCCGCGAGCACGATGCAGAGCAGGAGGAAGAAGACCCCCCCGAAGAGGATGTGCTCCAGAGGGCTGCCCACCGAGAGCACCGCCAGGGGGACGAGCGGCAGGATCGCCCAGCCGAAGGGCGAGGCGATCCTGGCGACGCTCCCCCGAACGTAGAGGTGGGCGGCCACCATGCCGAAGGCAAACTCGGCCCAGCGGCCGGGGAGGAGGTTGGGCAGGACGTCGGTCGCGAGCGGAGAGCCGGACGCGACCATGTGACCGTCGATGGCGACCTGCAGGCCGATGCGGTAGAGCACGTTGACCGCGACCACCCCGAGGACCACCCGGGTCAGCCCCAGGCGGCGCCCCAGGAGGACGAGGAGCGGCAGGGAGAGGTAGAGCTGCCACTCCAGGGCGAGCGACCAGTAGGCGCCGTTCAGGGCGTAGAAGGTGCTCGGGAAGAGCGAGTGGGTCATGGTCAGGTGGGTCACGGCCTGCACGACGAGCTGGGAGCCGGTGAGCGGCTCCAGCCCCAGTGGGCGGGCGGCGAAGGCGACCAGGAGCAGCACGACGATCAGCGAGACGTAGTAGGCGGGCAGCAGCCGCAGCGCCCGGCGGCGGAGGAACTGGCCGATGCGGAGCCGCCCTCCACCTCTGACGACCGGGAGATAGAGGCAGAAACCGCTCAGCACCAGGAAGAGGCTGACGCCCGTGGAGCCGCTGCGGACGAGGAGGTCCAGAGGGCCGAGCCGGGCCCCGCTGAAGGCGCGGATGTGGAAGAGGACCACCCAGAGAGCAGCGCAGGCGCGCAGCCCGTCGACACCGCTCAGCCGGGCGCCTCGCGGTCTGGGGGCAGGGGGTGCCACGGTCTGCACCTCCTCCACTCCACTCCCGGAGGCGCGCTCATCCGCGGGGCTCTCGGCGATGCTCACGAGATCGCGGGGCCTCGGTCCGGCTCGATACCGATCGGTTCGCCGCCCGAGCTGTCCGCCGGCGGCACGCCGACGGCGATGCGCTGCCAGGCGGCCAGCGGGACCAGGACGCCGAGGAGCCAGACGGCGCAGGTGGCGTAGCGCAGCCCCAGGCGGCGGGGCTCCTGCACGAGGCGGTAGAGCCACTCCAACCCGCTCCGGCGCGCCCAGGCCGGTGCCCGCTGCAGCCTCCCGGCGATGAGGTCGAAGGTCCCTCCCACCCCGATCGCCACGGAGACGGGCAGCCGGTGGCGGTTGGCCGCGATCCAGAGGTCCTGCTTGGGATGGCCGAATCCGACCAGGAGGATGTCGACGCCGGCCGCCGTGATCCGGCTGACGATCTCGTCGTCGGGCATCTCGTCGAGCGTTGCGTACGGCGGCTCCATGGTGCCCGTCACCCGGAGCCGGGGGTGGCGCCGCGTCAGCTCGGTCGCGGCCTCCCCCGCCGCCCCGTCGCGGCCGCCGAGGAGGAAGAGCCGGGCGCCGCTCATCTCGGCGCGGCCCGCCAGGGCGGGCACCAGATCGGAGCCGGCCACGCGTCCGGGGAGGCGGTGGCCCAGGAGGCGGGACAGCCAGAGCACGGGGGCGCCATCGGCGACGTTGAGGCCGGCTCCGCGCAGGACGCCGGCCACCTCCGGGCGGCGACGCGCGGTGACCAGGAACTGGAGGTTCACGGTGCAGACCTGGACCGGGGGCTCCGAGCCCACCGCGGCGAGCAGCTGCCCGATCGCCTCCGCGTGATCGACGGGGTCGATGGGGACGCCGAGGACGTCGACGCGCGTGGCGGACGTCCGGACGCCCGAGGGGCTCGGGGGTGGCGGGCCCGGGGGCAAGGCCGGAGGGGTCGGGCCGGCATCCTGGACGCGGCGACGGGCCTCACCGGGTCGCTCGGTCCGCTCCCAGCGGTCGGCACCGGTGCCACGAAGCATCCGCAGGTAGGTGCCGAGCTTGGCGACGAGGAAGCGGGGGGTGGAGAGGAGCGCCAGGTAGGCCGATGCCGGGGCGCGCGCGGCGATCAGCCCGACCACCACGTAGGCGGCGAGGAAGGCCGCCGCCACGCCCCAGGGGATCGCGGCCCAGAGCGGGACGGCTCCGAGCAGGGCGGTACCGAGACTGGCCACCCCGCCGGCAAGGATGAGCAGCAGGAGCAGGCCAAGCGGTGGGACGGCGAGATCGACCACCGCATCGACCAGGGACCACCGTCCGTGGCCCACCACCGCCCACACCAGCCGGGCCATCCGGGTGCGGATCACGTGGGCACGTCCACCCTCCCAGCGCATCCGCTGGGTGGCGCCGGCACGGCCCAGGCCGGAGGCGGGCCCGGCGACGCGAGCCCCCGCGGCGAAGCGCGGACGCACTCCGGCGAGGCGCAGATCGACCGAGTACTCCAGATCCTCGGCGCCGGTGAAGGCATCCCAGGGGAGGCGCTCCAGCAGGGAGCGCCGGAAGAGCATGCCGTTGCCGACCAGGGTGCAGGGCATCCGCAGGACGTCGCGCCCGGTGAACCGGACACGGTGGAAGAGGAGGAACGCCGCCTGGCGGAGCGCGGTCGCCCGCCCGGTGCCGTCGTCGAGCACCAGGTACTCGCCCTGGACCGCCTCGGCACCCGCGGCCATCACCGCCTCGAGCCCGGCGATCAGCCCCGGATCAGCCACCGAGTCGGCGTCGACGACGGCGATCCCGTCGACGGGATCGGGCTCTGCGATCAGCCGGTCCATGGTCCAGCGGAGCGCCCGGCCCTTGCCGGGCAGGGCGGGATCGTCGCGGACCATGACCTCGGCTCCGCCCGCCCGAGCCACCAGGGCGGTGTCGTCGTCGCAGTTGTCGGCCACGACCACGATGCGGCGGCGTGACCCGGGGTATGTCTGAGCCGCCAGCGAGGCCAGGCAGCGGGGCAGCAGCTCGGCCTCGTTGTGGGCGGGGATCAGGACGACGATGCGGCTCCGGCCGCCGGCGGCGGGCCCCCCGCGCCGGCGCAGCGCGGCCAGGGCGAGGGCGAGCAGGTAGAGGGGGGCCGGCGCCACCGCGGCACCCGCAACCACCAGCACCACGGTCCCGATCAGACGGGCGTCCACACGTGTACCTCCCGGACCACTCCGGGGCGAGCGTATGGGGGGGCGTCAGATCAGGGAATGGGCCTTCCCGCCGGCCTGGGTCAGAGCGGCACCCGCGGACCGGGCGCGTCCACGGCCGGTGCGGGACTTTCGCCCAGACCGGACGGCGACGGGCCCCCGGCTCCGCGGAGCCGGGGGCGGGCCGTCGAGCCACCGCCGAGGCGGCGGCCCGGAAGGAGGTCGACGGTCAGGAGGCGTTCACCGTCACGTCGGCGAACGAGACGGGGGCGTTGACGTCGAAGCCGATCGCACCGTGGGAGAAGGTGCAGTCCGTGACGGTCAGGATCGACGCGCCGTCGAGGGTCACCGTGAAGGTCGAGCCGACCGCGGCGATGGAGAGGGTGTCCCATCCGCTGCTGTAGGCGAGGGGCACCTGGTCGAGGACGGTGGCGACACCGTTCACGATCTTGCCGAAGCCCACCCAGCTGCCACCCACGAAGCAGAAGGCGTAGTGGTCATTGGCGTCCACATAGCGGACCGCGACACAGTCCTCCTCGCTCGCCCATGCACTGGGTTGCACGTCGAGGCTCAGGGTGTAGTCCGTCCAGGCGCTGTCCCCGGCCGACGTGGTGGCGGTCCAGCCGTCATGGCTGTAGACCTGGCCGTAGCTGGAGCCTGACGCGGTGACGCTCAGTCCCGGGTTCGTCCCCTCCACGGTCCATCCGGCGGGCACGCTGCCGAGGGTGTCGGTTGCGAAGTCGTCGCTGTAGAGGAGGGTGCCGCTCGCTGCGGGAGAAGCCGGCACGGGAGTCGGAGTGGGCGTGGGGACCGGCTTGGGGCTCTTCTTGGGCTTGGGCGTCGCCGTCGGCTTGGGTGTCGCCGTCGGCTTGGGCGTCGGCGTCGCGGTCGCCTTGGCGGTCGGCGTCGCGGTCGGCTTGGGTGTCGCCGTCGCGGTCGGCGTCGCGGTCGGCGTGGGTGTCGCCGTCGCGGTCGGAACGGGCGTCGGCGTGGCGGTCGGAACCGGCGTCGAGGTGGCCGTCGGCATCGCCGTCGCCGTCGGCGTCGGTGCCGCGGTGCTCGTGGGCACCGGGGCCTCGCCGGTCAGCGGGCTCGCCGGCAGGCTCAGGAGGTACTGCTGGTAGTACGTGCCCTCGCCCGCGTTGGGGGTGCCGGTCCAGTCGGTGATCAACACATCGTCGGTGTAATCCCAGGGGTTCCAGGTCCAGGCCAGGTAGCTCCAGCCGTGGCTGGTGGCGTAGGGCAGGAAGGTGGGCAGGAAGGTGACCGGCGCCGAGGTGCTGTCCCCGATCTCGCCGACGAGGAAGGGGTAGATCGCAGAGACGGGGGCCTGCTGGCTGTCCCAGCACGATGTGGTGTCACAGCTCTCTCCGGGGTAGTCGTGGGCCCCGGCGATCAGCTGCCCGTCCGGGTCCACGGGCGCGTTGGCGAGCCACCCCGAGTCGTCGTTGGCCCAGTCCAGGCCGTTGGCCAGGATCGGCTGCGAGGCGCCGGTGGCACGGATGGCGTCGATCAGGGTCTGCATGCCGGCCGTGTTCCACGTGTAGGTGGTGGTGTAGCCGGTGGTGGCTCCGTCAGGGCCGACCTGGTCACCGGAGATGAATTGATTCAATGAGCAGCCGTCCAGCCAGCACTGCCACGCGTCCTGGTCGGGGTTGGTGAAGTAGTTGCCGTAGAGGAACGGCTCGTTGAAGAGGTCGTAGATCACCGCCGGGTCGTCCTGGAAGGTGGTGGCGACCGACTGCCAGAAGGCGACCGAGTGATCGGCATCCGGCAGGGGCTGCTGGGCCACCGCGGCGTATGCCCCCGGGGACGTCCAGTGGAGATCGAGGATGGCGACCATCCCGGCCTGGTTGATAAGGCTGACCTCAGTCTCGATCGCCTGCTGGTAGGCGGCTCCGGCGTAGGCGGGGTTGACCCCGTTGATGTTCAGCCAGCAGTCCTCGTTGAGCGGGACCCGGATCACGTTGATGTTCCACGCGGCCATCGCCTGATAGGTGCTCAGCTGGTCGAGGGGCTGGCCACCGTAGATGCTCCAGCCGCGGTCGGTCGGTCCGCCGCCCTGGTCGCAGGCGAACTCGGTGCCGGAGAGGTCGGCCCCGTGCAGGATCACCGGGGTTCCGGCCCCGTCCACCAGCTGGTTGCCGGAGACGTGGATCTGGAGAGTGGCGGCGGATGCCAGGTGGAAGCCCGCCACCATCGAGACGGGTGCCGCCACGGCGGCCACGACCGCGAAACCGAGGAGACGCTTCCAGACGCTCCGTCGTAGGGATCCTTGAAGCGTTGCCATGAGGTCGTCTCCTCCAGTCGGGGTCGGTCAGCTGCTTGCTTCCCCCCCTCAGGCGAGGCCGGGGCCACCTTGGCCCCTGCGGGAGCCGTCGGTCCGATCCATGGCCCGGGTTGTTGCGGGGGTGTGACGGGATCACCACAGCAACGGAATATCACGCGACATGCACGTCACCCATTCGAGACGTGCCATGCCCGTCAGGCGTCGAGCGGCTCCGGGGCCTCCGAACCGCCGCGCCCGCCTCCCGCGCCACCCCGCCCCCTGCGCTACCGTAGGTGGCCGTGTTGGTGACATCGAGCCCGATGCCGGTCGCGGTGTCCGCCGGCCCACCGCCGGCCCGCCGATGATCGAGGCTGCCCGTCAGGGGCTCCGCATCCTGGTGGTCGACGACCACCGGGCGGTGGCGGAGTCGATCGCCATGGCCATCGACCTGCAGCCCGACATGCGCTGCGTCGGCATCGCGGCCACCATCGCCGAGGCGCGCGCGGTCTTCCTCACCAGCCATCCCGACGTCCTGCTCACCGACGTCCGCCTCCCGGACGGCGACGGTGTGGACGCCGCCCGGAGCCTCCTGGAGCTGGACCCGGATCTCCGGATCGTCGTCCTCACCGCCTACACCGACGTGGCACTGGTGGCCCGGGTCGCCGCCATCGGAGGCTGCGGCATCCTCCCCAAGGAGAGCAGCATCGGCAGCGTCCTGGGCGCGCTGCGAAGGGCGGGAGAGGGCGCGATGTCCGTGGACGGAGGGGTGCTCAGCGTCCTGCGGGAGGATGTGCAGGGCGCCCGCGCGGCGGTCCCCGGCCCGGTGGTGAGCCTCACCGAACGCGAGACCGAGGTGCTCGGCTGCCTCAGTCAGGGTCTCGACCCCCAGACCATCGCCCGCCGTCTCGGGATCAGCGTCCACACCTGCCGGGGGCACGTCAAGAGCATCCTCGGCAAGCTCGAGGCGCACAGCCAGCTCGAGGCGGTGGTCAAGGCGATGCGCTGGGGCCTGGTGCCCGACGTGGAAGCCGGCCGTTGACCGGGGGACCGGAGGCGGGTGGCGGTGGTGCCGAGATGGCCCCCCGGCGCTCGGACGGTGACGACCAGGTCGCCATCCTCCGCACCCAGGCGCAGAGGCTGGTGCGCGCCAATCTGGCCCTGCTGCGCCAGGTCCGCCCCGCCAGCGTCCTCCAGTGGATGGCTCACGACATCCGCACCGTGGTGGGCGCCTCCCACGCCGCCGTCCTCCTCCTCGACGGACCGGGGGGTTCCCCGGGCACCTTCGTCCACTCCGGGTTGGCACGCAACGTGGCGGGCGCGATCCCGGCGGAGCGACCGGCGGCCCACGGGCTGCTCCGGGACGCGATGGGGGCCGGCCGTTCGATGCGCGTGGCGGACATCCGGACGCCCGGGGGCGGGGGCACCCTGCCCGCGGGTCACCCCTCCGTCGCCTCCTTCGTCTCGGCGCCGCTCATCCGCCACCGGGAGGTCATCGGGCTCGTCTACGCGGCCAACAAGCGGGGCGCCGCCGAGTTCACCCTCGAGGACGAGCGTTTCGTGGCCCGCATGGCGGCCGAGCTGGGGCGGACGCCGCTCCTGACCGGCGCGGCCACCCCCGAGCTGGTCGACCGGATCGCCGTGACCTCGCAGGCGCTGCGAAAGGAGATGGAGGCGACCCGCTCCTTCCTCAGCAGCCTCTCCCACGAGCTGCGGGGCTCGATCGCCGGCATCCTGGTGTCGGCGGAGCTGATCTCCGATCCGGCATACGAGAGCCTCGAGGAGGAGCAGGTGCGCACCGTGGGACGGCGCATCCACAGCGTCGCCGGCAATCTGCTGGCGCTGGTCGACAACCTCCTCGACCTGGGCCGGTTGGAGGCCGGCCGCCTCGACGTCCGCCTGCAGCCGGTGGACCTGTCTCCACTCCTCGACGACGTCTCCGCCGTGATCGCCCCGCTGGCCGACCCCGCCGGAGTCAGCGTCGAGTGGCCGCCGACCGCCGGCCTCCCCAGGGTGCTCGCCGACCCCATCCGCGTTCGCCAGGTGCTGGTCAACCTGCTCACCAACGCCGTCAAGTTCACCCCCGCAGGCGGGCGCGCCTGGCTGGAGGTCGAAGCGGACCCGGAGAGCGTCCGCCTCACCGTCGGCGACACCGGGAGGGGCATCCCGCCCACCGAGACGGAGAGGATCTTCGAACCCTTCGAGCGCGGGGAGGGAGTGCAGGGCCAGGGGGTCGGCCTGGGGCTCGCGATCTGCCGCAGGATCGTGGACCTGCACGGCAGCCGGCTGGAGGTGAGCAGCCAGCCGGGTGCCGGCAGCCGCTTCTGGTTCCGCCTCCGCCGGTCACGCGAGCCCCTCCCCCCCCGCCTCCTCAGGCCGGCCGGTGGGCAGACCGCGGTGGCCGGCCGGGACGGGCGAGCGGCTTCGATCCTCGTGGTCGAGGACGATGCCGCCAGCCGCCAGTCGATCTCCGACGTGCTGAGCGCGGCCGGCTACCGGGTGCGCGCGGTGGCCACCCGCGGCGCCGCCCTGGAGGCGATCGGGAGCACTGCCCCCGATGCCGTCGTCCTCGACGTCCAGCTCCCCGACGGCAGCGGCCTCGAGATCATCGAGAGCCTGCGCGCCGCCGTCGATCGGCCGCTCGCCGTGCTCGTCCTCTCCGCCGACCGGATCGGGGATACCGCGGAGCGGGCGATGGCGGCCGGCTGCGACCGGTTTGGGCTCAAGCCGATCGCGGCCCGGGAGCTGCTGGGGCTGATCGCGGGCGCCGTGCAGGACCGCCGCGCGGACCCGCCCGCGGCTACCCGATGACGCGGTAGTCGGCGAGCAGGTAGCCGGCCGGCGAGGTCGTGCTTCGGATCGATTCGAGCCGAATCGCCGGCAAGCCGTCGAGCAGCCGCCGCCCCCTGCCCACGATCGTCGGTGCGATCACCAGCCTGAGCTCGTCCACGACGCCCGCGGCAAGCAGTGCCTGAGCGACCGAGATGCTCGCATGCACGCCGATATCGGCTCCGGGTTGGTTGCTCAGATCGCGCACGTACTCGACCAGCTCGCCGTCGACCACGGTCGCGTTGGCCCAGCTCCGATCGAGCGGCGTGGAGGTGACGACGTGCTTCGCGACCCCGTTGATGAACGTGGCGAACGGCTCGATGTCGCTGCCCGGCCAGAACTCGGCCCACTCGTCGTAGCTGCGCCGGCCGAGGATGACCTGGTCCTGCGCCGCGATGACGGCTCCGAGGTTGGCCACCATCACCTCGTCCCAGTCGCGGAAGAACTCATCGGGTCTCTCGGCGACGCCGTCGAGGGACAGCAGCTCGTACACGACGACCTTGCGCACGTTCAGGACCTCCGATTGACGCGACACTATCCGGGGATCGCCCAGGTCAGGTCGTCCCCGGTGTCGTCCATACCGGTGGGGCGGCTGGTGACCCCGTAGCTCAGCCAGCCGGTGGCGCAGCTGCCCGCCGCCAGCTGCTGGAGCGCCAGCGCGGGCTGCCTGCCCACCGTCGGACCGGTGGCGACGCCGATCTGGGCGGTCTGGCCGGTCTCGGTCAGGACGAACTGGAAGGGCGAGACCGTCGCACCGGCCGGTCCGGCGCAGATGCGCAGCTCGACGGCCGCGTAGAAGCCGCCGGGAGGGAGCGGGTTGTTGATGGAGCTGCCCGAGGCGAAGTGGTCGGCATAGCCGAGCAGGGTCACGCTGCCCCCGGTGAGCGTCGCCTGGGTGACGTCGATGACGGTCGGCGGCGGGACCGGAGTGATGGTTTCGGAGGGGCTCGGGGTTGCCTGGGCCGTGGGTGCGGAGGCGACGCCCCCACCTCCCGGGTCTGCCGCGGTCGTGGACGCCGGAACCGCGGGGCCGCTCACGACGCGATGGATACCGAAGGCCGCTGCGGCGGCGACGATCACCGCGGCGGCGATGAGGACGGGACGGGACGCGAGCCGCGACCGGCGGTCGGTGGCGGGGGCGGCTGCCGGCGCCGGGGCCTGTGTCCGGGCGCGCGCAGCGGGGCGGGTGGCCCCGCGCTCGGGGAGCGCTGGACGTGGTCCGGGCGGAGCGGCGCGCCGGGAGGGGCGCGCCGGGTCCTGCGGCAGGGTGGCCACCGCAGCCGCGCTGCGGCGGCGGGCCAGCTCCTCGGAGCGGGTGATGAGGAGGTTGCGCCGCAGGTTGTAGCCGATCTCGGTCAGGGTCCCCTCGCTGTGCTGACGCTCCAGCTCGGCCAGCCTCTCCTCGAGCTCCACCGAACCACCCACCTCCGCCATCCGCGCGGTCCAGCCCCCGGAGAGACTCAGGCGCTGCGGAGCGGACCCCGTCCCGCGTCCCGGCAGCACCACGCCGGCGGGCGCGGCGAGACAGCCACTCCCCCATTCTGGGGCCGGCGACCTGACGGCCGCCACCACCCAAATTCGGTGCTTCCACCGCCCCATGTGGGGGCTGGTGCGCGCCCCCCCCGCCCCGTAGTCTGATGTCGGCGGGGGGGATCGCCGGGCCCTCACATCGAGGTCCAGCGAGGAGAGCCCAGTAGGCGCCGTGGTCATGGGGGGTGGCTGGCTCAGCGTTTCGGGGGGGACGCGATCCAGGACCACGGCGCCTTCCGCTCCGAGGGGACGGGGTAGCTCGGGGGCCACACGGCCGCGGTCCTGGCGGTCAGGGAGAAGAGGAGGAACCGTGGTCGAGTTCAGGGCGTGCCCATGGTGATGTCCCGGTTTGCGCGCCGCCCGGAGACCCCGAACCCCCTCGATGCGCCCGCTGAGAAGGCGGCGATCCCGCTCGGGGAGATGCTGATCGGCAGGGGCGCGACGACGCCCGGGGCGGTGCGGGCAGCGCTGCGGCGCCAGCGCCGCGACAAGCGCAGGATCGGCGAGCTGCTGGTCGACGCCGGCGTGCGCGAGGGGGAGGTGGTCGCCGCCCTCGCCGAGCAGCTCGGCTACAAGTCGGTCGACCTGGAGAAGGTCACTCCCGAGCAGGAGGCCCTCTACCTCATCGACCCGGCGACCGCGCACTCGCTGGGCGCCCTCCCGCTGCTCATCGACGACCTCGGGATGGTCCACTGCGCGGTGGCCGACCCGGCCGACACGGTCCGCATGAACGCGCTCCAGGAGACGGTGGGGCACCCCGTCTTTCCCCGCCTGGCCGGCCGCCTGGCCCTGGAGAGGGCCCTGGATCGCCACTACACCGTGCTCCACAAGGTCGACCACGCCGTGGCGCGCGCCGTCGTCGACCGCGAGGCGGCACCGGCGGCCAGCCTCGCGATACCGCTCCGTGCCGACGCCCCGGTGGTGCAGATCGTCGACCTGCTGCTCACCCAGGCGCTCCGCGACCGCGCCTCCGACGTCCACGTCGAGCCCCAGGCCGACCGGCTCCGCATCCGATTCCGGATCGACGGGGCCCTGCACGACGTCAACGACCTCCCCACCACCCTGGTGGGACCGATCGCATCGCGACTCAAGATCCTCGCCAACATGGACATCGTCGACCGCCATCGCAGCCAGGACGGGCAGCTGGAGATGACCATCGACGGACGGCCGGTGGACATCCGGGTCTCGACCATGGAGACGATCTGGGGGGAGAAGGTGGTGCTCCGGCTCCTCGACCGCACCAGGTCTCTGGTCCCCCTCGCCGAGCTCGGACTGCAGCCGGCGGCCCGCGAGCGGGTGCGACGTCTCATCGACTCGCCGTACGGGATGCTGGTGGTCGCGGGGCCGACCGGTGCCGGCAAGACCACCACGCTCTACGCCGCGCTCAGTGAGCTGGACAGCGCCGCGCGCAACATCACGACCATCGAGGACCCGGTCGAGTACCGCTTCGACAACATCAACCAGGTCCAGATCAACCGGCTGGCGGGGACCACCTTCGCCAACGGCCTCAAGGCGATCCTGCGCCAGGATCCGGACATCATCCTGGTCGGCGAGGTCCGGGACGTCGAGACGGCCCAGATCGCCATCCAATCGGCGCTCACCGGCCATCTGGTTCTCTGCTCGATGCACTCCGCCGACTCGGTGGGGGCGATCTACCGCTTCATCGACATGGGCATCGAGCCCTACCTGGTGGCCTCGGCGCTGATCGGGGTGGTGGCCCAGCGCCTGGTGCGGCTGGTCTGCGAGCGCTGCGCCGGATCGGCGCCGCCGACCGCACCGGAGGCCGCCTTCTACCGGGCCACCATGGGAACGGATCCACCGGCCCGCATGCCCCAGGCGGTCGGCTGCGCGCGCTGCACCGGCACCGGCTTCCACAGCCGGGTGGGCGTCTTCGAGTGCCTCCAGGTCGACGACCCGGTACGGGAGAGGATCGTGGCGAGATCGCGCCACGCCGAGCTGATGGAATCCGCGGTCGGCAACGGGATGCACACCCTCCAGCAGGCCGGATGCGACATGGCCGCCAGTGGCCGCACCACCCTCGCCGAGGTGATGCGCACCGTGTACACGATCTGAGGCGGCCGAGATGATCGACGCAGCCTCCGCCCAGCCGCGCCGGGCGCAGCTCTTCGAGTACACGGCCATCAACCCCGACGGCAGTGAGGTCAAGGGGGTGATGGAGGCCGCCGACCAGGAGGCGGTCTGGCACGCCATCGCGGTGCGCGGGCTGCGCCCGACCGCGGTCAAGGTGCGCGCGCGGGCGCCGTTGCAGGGCTTCCTGGACGGCCTGACCAAGGTAAAGCTCCAGGAGATCGTCGTCTTCTGCCGGCAGCTCTCCACCTTCGTCCGGGTGGGGGTGCCCCTCACCTCAGCGCTGGAGACGATCGCAGAGGGGGCGGCCAGCAACCGGATGCGCCAGGCGTGCGCCTCGATGGTCGCCGACCTGGAGCGGGGCGGCCTGCTGAGCGCCGCCATCGCGCGCCATCCGCAGGTGTTTCCGGGGGTGCTGGCCGACCTGCTCCGGGCCGCGGAGATGACCGGCCACATCGACGAGGTGCTGGTCCGCGCCGCCGACCACTTCGAGCGCGAGCTGGAGACCCGGACCAAGATCCGGGGCGCCCTGATGTACCCGGCGATCGTGCTCTGCATGGCGCTGGCGGTGGGAACCGGGCTGGTGGTCTTCGTCCTGCCCCAGTTCCGCGATCTCTTCGCCGAGTACGGTGCCAAGCTGCCCCCGCTGCCCGCGGCACTGCTCGGCTTCAGCAGCTTCGTCGGAGACAACATCTTCTGGATCCTGCTCGGACTGCTCGCCCTCATCCTGGGCGGGGGCTACTACCTGCGCACCGACGGCGGCAGGATGCAGTTCAACCGCGTCCTGCTCCGCCTCCCGGCGATCGGGGAGATGATGCGCGCCGCCAGCATCGAGCGCTTCTGCCGGGCGCTCAGCGACACGCTGGCCGCGGGCGTACCGGTGAGCACCAGCTTCTCCGTGGTCGTGGAGAGCACTCGCAACCCCGTCTACCGGAGGGCTCTCCGAGAGGTCGGAGCCCAGGTGGCGATCGGCGAGAGCTTCTCTCGCTCACTGCGGGAGACCACCCTCTTCCCGCCACTCGTGGTCCAGATGGTGAGGGTGGGCGAGGAGACCGGCACCCTCGACCAGCATCTCGCCGAGACCGCGAGACTCTACGACAGCGAGCTGGACAACCGGCTCAAGCGGCTGACCGCGGTCGTCGAGCCGCTGCTCATCGTGAGCGTCGGCTCCATCGTCGGGCTGGTCGCCATCTCGCTGATCCAGTCCATCTACGGCTTCGCGTCGGCGTTCAAGGGATGACGGTGGGACCCCGCGGTCCCCGATGCGGGACGCCGACCTCCTCTCGTCGCACCGGGCGGCATGGGGAATCGGGCATGACGCTGATCGAGATGCTGGTGACCATCGCCGTGATCGGCATCGGCGTGGTCGGGATCGCCTACGGCTTCGGGGCGGTGGTGCGCGCCTCCGGCGACACCCAGGAGCAGGCGACCCTCGACGGCGCCGCCCACTACCTCGCCGGCTACATGCAATCGGATGCCGATGTGAGGTACCGCACCTGCGCGGCCAGCTACAGGGCGCCCTCCACGACCGACCCGACCGCCGCGTCTGCGCTGTACCTGGATGACGGTGTCAGCTGGCCGTCCCGGTTCCCCGTGACCGTCTCCTCGCCCGACCCGACTCCGGGATACGCCAGCCTGAGGGCCTGCACCGCCGGCGACGACTACGGTGTGCAGGAGATCACCATCACGGTGACCGACCACGGGATCTCGGTCACCCAGGTGGTCTGGAAGGACGACCTCTCGTGACGCCGCGGAGGGGGTCGCGCGCCGGGGAGCGGGGTTTCACCCTCGTCGAGGTGCTGGTCTGCCTGGCCCTGCTCGCCATCG
>JBEKAP010000017.1:0-18626 GCA_050015875.1 Candidatus Dormibacteria bacterium
GCCGCGGTGATCCGCGTCGTCCACTGACCTCACCACGCGAGACCCGCCGGCTACTCGGTGAAGAAGTCCTCGCTCATCTCGGCGTCGGCCCAGCCGTCGTCCTCGCCGTCGACCGGCGGAGGTGGGGGCACCACCACCGGCAGCGCCTCGAGATAACGGTTCAGGTACTCGACCAGGTCAGCGGAGGCCTGTCCGTGTGCGGTCACCCGAGTCTCGGAACCCTCCTCGATGGCGCTGAGGGCGAGATCCGGACGGTGGTCGATGAGCAGCGGCAGAGCCGGCACGACGGCAAGCGGCAACCCGATCAGCACCACGGGCGTGACCGCAGTGAGGATGAGGAGGGCCAGGACGATGACGATGGCGAACCCTGCCGCCATGTCCGCGCCGTAGCGGACGCGCCGCACGGGGCGGATGACCAGGTAATGGGCACCGCGCTCGGCCACGACCATCCCCGGCAGTCGCCCGATGTCGAACTGGGCGAGCACCTCCTGTGCAGGCTGGCTGGTGCGGGTCGCGATCTGGTAGGGGACGGTGGACGTCCTCTTCTGGATGACTGCCTGTCCTTTCACCTGATCCCTGACGTCTCGAATCGGCCGTGTGGCCACTGGGCGACCTCTCCGAGGGCGCGTGGCCGTGATTCCCCTGCGCGTACGGTACCGGAGATCATGCCCCGTTCGAACGGAATGCGGGCGAATCGGTCGCGCTGACCGGTTCCACCGCGGGCGGCCGCCAATTCGCTCCTTCCCCGATACATCCCGCCGGTTATGGACTAGGATGGGGCCGGTTTAAGAATCGTTAAGAATTCCATGAGGCGCCCCTGGGATGTCCGCTCGGCCCGTCCGGCACGGAGGGGGAGGGAGGGGCGGCCTTCTGCCCCTGGCGCGCCGGGTCGTGCCGGCGCTGGTCGCCCTCCAGGTGGCCCTCCTGGCCGCCGCCGGCGCGCCGGGTGCCGTTGCTGCCCCCACCCGGCCGGCACCCAGATCCTGGGGACCGGGATCATCCTCTCCGCTTCGGGCCTCGTCCTCACCGACTACCACGTGATTCGCGATCAGGTCTTCGTCGGGGTGCGGGTGGGAGGAACCGGAGCGGTGCATCCCGCCACGGTGGTGCTCACGGATCCGGACGAAGACCTGGCCCTCCTGCGGATCCAGGGCACCCCCGCCCTCAGGCCGGCGGAGCTGGCGCGGACCTCCTCCGCGGAGGTCGGCGCTCCCGTCCTCGCCATCGGCAACGCCATGGGCCTCGGACGAGTGCCCAGGGCGGCGGCCGGCCGGTTGGTGGGTCTCCACCGCACCATCCGGTACGGCGTCGGCTCCGGCATCGTCGACCTGGAGGGCGTCCTCGAGGCTGCGGCGCCGATATTCGCAGGCGACTCCGGTGGGGCGCTGGTCGATGCCGCCGGGCAGGTCATCGGGCTGATCGCCGCGGGGTCGGACGACGCACCCTGTGCGCCCACCGCGGTCTGCGCGCTGCATCTCGCCTATGCCATCCCCATCCGCACAGCGCTCGCCCAGATCGGCTACACGGGGCTCTGACCTGGATCGGTGAGCGGGGCGCGCTCGGCGCGGAGGGCGGGGCTGGTCAGTGGGAGGGGACGACGAGGGTCTCGCCCGGCTGGATGACGGGGGTGCTCAGGTGGTTGGCCAAGAGGATCTGCGCCACCTCGTCGCGCACGTCGCCGCCACCCGCGTGGCCCTCGGCGATGCTCCAGACGGTGTCCCCCGGTCGCACGACCACCGTGACGGCGGCGGTGGGAGCGGTGGTCGCGCCGGTGCCCCCCACCAGCGCCCAGCCGATGCAGGCGGCCGATGCCGCGCCGAGCAGGGCCCGGCCAATCGGGTGGCGGCGGTGCCGCGGGGCGCGCTGAGCGGGCTGGAAGTCGCTGATCACGGCCGGACCACCCGCGCCACCGATCCAGCGGGCCGCGGCACCCCGCAGCCGGAGCGCCGGCGCGACCGGTCAGGGGGAACGTCTGTTTGCATGGTGGCCAGGGTAAGCCAAACACCCGTTCGCTGTCAAGGTTCTGCCGATAATCCGTTGCATGGAGCCCCGCGTCCGGGTCGCCGTGTGTCTCGTCGCCTCTGAGCGGCTCCTGCTGGTCGCCCATCGCAAGGGCGACCACCGGTACTGGCTGCTCCCGGGCGGCGGCGTGGAGATGGGGGAGACCCTGGTCGCGGCGGCGCGCCGGGAGCTGCGCGAGGAGACCGGCCAGGACGCGGAGATCGGACGCCTTCTGATCGTCTGCGACGCCATCGAGCCCGGCGGGCGGCACCTGGTCAACCTTGTCTTTGCGGCGAGGGCGGGGGAGAGGGCGGGGGAGGGGGTCACCCCCGCTCGCAACCTCCCCCGGACGCCCCCCCAAGCCGGTGAGCCCACCGATCCCGTGCTCGACCCGGCCATCGACGAGGTCCGCTGGGTGACGCCCGAGGAGCTGATCGCTATGGAGCTGCACCCGCCCATCGCCGGCGCCGTCGCCGCGGCCTGGGCGGCCGGCTTCGCCGGCGATGTCCAGGTCCTCGGGAATGTGTGGACGGAGGATCCGCGCCACCCGCCCCCCGGCCGCGCCCAGGCACGCGAGAGGTAGCGCACCGGCATGCCTGCACGGGACGATCGCGCCAGCGGCACACCCGCCCGGATGCGTTCGATCACCCTCGACGTCGGCGGTCCGGTCCACCTCGCAGAGTGGGGCAGAGGGCCCGTGGGGATCGTCCTGGTCCACGGCCTGGGTGGCTCCCACCTCAACTGGATGAGCGTGGCCCCGCGGCTCGCACGCTGGGGGCGGACGCGGGTGCTGGCGCCCGACCTGGTGGGATTCGGTCTCACTCCGGTCGCCGGGCGGCGAACGACCGTGGCTGCCCAGCGGGCCCTTCTTCATCGCCTGGTCCGAGAGACGTGCGATCGACCCGTCGTGCTCATCGGCAACTCGATGGGCGGGCTGATCGCGCTCGCCGAGGCCGCGCTGCACCCCGAGACGGCCGCCGGCCTGGTCCTCGTGGACGCCGTCCTCCCGGGGCCGTGGCGCCAGGGACGGCCCCGCGTGGTCGTGGCTTCCTTCGCCTCCTACCTCCTCTCGCCACTCGGTCGCGGCCTGCTCCGCCGAGTCCGCGATCGCGCCTCTGTCGACGCGCTCGTGGAGGGTGCGCTCCAGCTCAACGCCCGGCACTTCGAGCGCATCCCGCCCGAGGTCGTGCAGGCGCATGTGGATCTCGAGCGGATTCGGGGCCGGATCGAGGGCCAGGACGGTGCCTACGTCGAGGCCGCCCGATCCATCGTCCTCGCCCTGGCCCACCCGGGCATGCTGCGCAGGATCATCGACCGGGTTCGGGTCCCGACCCTCATCGTCCACGGCGCGGCCGACCGGCTGGTGCGGGTGGACGCGGCGCTCGACGCACATCGCCAACGCCCCGATTGGAGCCTCCAAGTTCTGGCCGATGTCGGCCACATCCCGATGCTCGAAGCGCCCGAACGATTCCTCGAAGTCATGGACGGCTGGCTCCGGACCGAGGGTCTGATCTCGGCCCGGGCCCGCGTGCTCGCGCCGGTCAGCCCTTAGAATCGATCTGACGATGCGGGATCACATCCACCGGTACCGGACCGAGCTGACCTGGCGCGGCTCCACGGGCGGCGGCTACGCCGCCTACGATCGCACCCACCAGGTGGATGCGCCACCCGCCGGCGTGAGACTGAGGATGAGCGCCGACCCGGCCTTCCGGGGAAACCCGGAGCTGCCCAATCCCGAGCAGCTCCTGCTCGCCGCCGCCAGCTCCTGCCAGCTGCTCAGCTTCCTGTCCCTGGTCGCTCGCGAGGGCATCGACGTGGTCAGCTACGAGGACAGCGCCGAGGCGGTGATGCCTGATGACGACAAACCTGTCCGGATCACGGGGATCACGCTGCGACCGCGAGTTGTGCTGGCGTCGGGTGCCGCCGAACGGGTGCGCGCGCTGCTGGTGCGCGCCCACCACGACTGCTTCATCGCCAACAGCATCAACGCCGAGATCACCCTGGAGCCCGAGATCCTGCGCGCCGACGGGAGCTCCGGCCTCGAGCCGCGCTGAGCCGGGGTCAGTCCTCGCCGGCCTCCCGCAGGTAATCGCCCAGGCGGGCGTAGGCGGCCCGCTTGCGACGGTCCGTGATCTCCGTGTAGACCCTGAGCGTCTCCAGGGTGGCGTGACCCAGCACCTCCTGGACCAGCCGGACGTCGCCGTCGGTGGCCTCGAGGAGGGTGGTCGCCGCGGTGTGGCGGGCCGCGTGCGGGCTGCGCAGCGCCTCGATGAGGCGAAACGCCTCCGGGTCCTGGGCGAAGCGGCGACGCAGCGCCGTCAGCGCCCGGCGGGCCCCGTCGGTGGTGAGGCGGTTGCCGGGGAGCACCCGACCGCCCGGCATGTCGGGGTGGGCGACGCTGATGAAGAGCGCCGGCGACGCGTCCTGCCCGCGCGCCAGCAGATACTCGCGGACCGCCTTCCACGCATCCTCGGTCAGGAAGACGGTGCGGTGCTTGCCCCCCTTGCCGAGCACCCGAAACCCGTCGGGCCGGATGTCCCCCCGGTCGAGCGCGCACGCCTCGCCGATCCGGCAGCCACTGCTGATCAGGAAATGAATCAAGGCGCGGTCACGGAGGTCGCGCAGTCCCTCACGGGGGAGGGCGGCGAGCAGCCGCGGGACCGTCTCGGTGGCAATCGGGTGGGGATCGCCGACGACGTAACGGGGCACGACCACCCGTCGCGACAGCTCGGCCGCGGTCCAGCCCTCGTCGTACGCGTAGCGGAGGAACTGGCGGAGTGCCACCAGCGCCCGGGCGCGGGTGCGTGGGTTGGGGAGGGCCTCGGCCAGCTCGATCTGGTAGCGGCGGAGGACCGCGGTGTCCAGCCCCTCGCAGAGCGCGCCAGCGGCCCCGCGCGACCGCGCGAAGGCGACGAACTTCGCGAGGTCGTAGCGGTAGGCGCGGACCGTGGTGAGGGGCCGGTTCCGCTGCACCCGCAGGTAGTCGAGGAACTGCTGGGCCTGGTCGGGCAGCGGGTCGTCCGGGCCCGGAACCTGGGTGATCCAGGCGGGGAGGCGGGGGCGATGCGGCGCGGTGGGGCGACGCTTGTCAGGGACGCGGACCGGCATCGGGGTAATGATGCGGCCCGACGGCCGTCAGGGAACGCGCGCAGGGCGATCCGCCCGAGACGCCCCGCTCAGCTGACCCCGCGCAGCACCCCGGCAGCCTGGAAGGTCGCCTGCAGCTGGGCGCACAGCTCGGTCAGGTTCTTGCGCACCCGGGCCATGCCCACCAAGCCACCCATCATTCCCGACGACTGCCTCTCGATCCGAACCGTCGTCTCGCCGGTCTGCGCGCTCATCAGGCGGACCCCCACCTGGAAGTACTGAGCGAAGGCGCCGGCGAGCGCGTTGCCCACCCTCGACCCGCGCTCCGCGGTGGCGGTCCACTCGTCGAGCCAGATCACCTTGAACCCGTTGGCGATCAGCGCCTGCTCGGCGGTCGCCCGCGCCGCGGCCGGGTCACCCGCAACCAGGAAGTCCACGCTCTTGCCCGCCATCGCTGCTCCTCGTTATGGAACCTTGACCCGAGGGCGTCGCCGGCCCTGTCCGACCGACGACCCGGTTGAGCCGGCCGTCGCGGCGCGCATTCTAGTCGACCACTCAGGCATCTCGTCGGCGGGCGCGAGCCGCCCGTACCGGGGCCGCGGACCTCGAGGCGTTCCGGAGCCGGAGCGGGGGTAGACTGCCGCAGATTCGACGCCCGTGGAGATCGCGGCGACCGAGCAGAACCGTTCGAGGAGCCATGCAGGACACCGGGACCTGGCATCTGAGGGAGGCCGAGGCCGGCACCGATGACACGACCATCGCCCAGGTGATGGTGGAGTACCTTGAGTGGGCCCACGTCCGCCTGCTGGAGCTGTACGGGGTGGTGGACCCGCCCACCGATCCCCGCCTCGTCTGCCAGAGCCTGCAGCAGTTCCGCCGCCCCCGCGGGGTGTTTCTCATCGCCGAGAGCGACGGGCGGCCGGCCGGTATCGGGGCGCTGCGGCACCTCTCCGACGACGTGGCCGAGGTCAAGCGCATGTATGTGGTGCCCGCCTTCCGGGGCCGTCACATCAGCTCAGCGATCCTCGACCGGCTGATCTCAGAGGCGCGGGTCATGGGGGCGACCAGCCTCCGCCTCGACACCTGCAGGTTCATGAGCGACGCCCAGCGCCTCTACCGCTCGCGGGGCTTCACCGAGTGCCGCCGCTACGAGGGATCGGAGATCCCCCCGCGGCTCGAGCAGCACTGGGTCTACTTCGAGCGCCGCCTCGCCGGCGATTGACCCGCCGAGGAGAGCCATGCCTCGGTTCGACGCTTCACAGGGGTGAGAGGGGAAGGGGGATCCCAGGCGCGGGTGGCGCCGCGGCCGCTGCGCGTGAGCTCACGGAAGCTTCTCCCCTGGGATCTGGCCCACCCTGGAGTGGGCGGAGAGAGCCCTTCGAGAGAAGGGGCTCAGCTCAGGCGGACAGGCCGAGGATCACCACGTAGCACGTCACGGCCACCGCGAACCCCACCGACATCAGCATCGAACTGATGTTCTGACCGTCGCGGAGGAAGATCGCGCCGGTTATCCCGGCCAGCAGTATGCCGGCGAGACCGACGGCGGCGACCACCACGCAGGCCCGGCGGCCGCTGCGGACGGCGTGCAGGACCAGCTCCACGCCGCTCAGGAGCAGCAGGATGCCGACCACCACGTGGACGATGAGCAGCGGCAGGCCGCTGCCGAAGCTCCACAGCAGGCTGGCCAGCGTGCCACCGGGGCTCAGACCGCTGCCGGCACCGGGATGATTGGTGGGAATGGTCACGTAGAGGCTGGTCGCGGCCCCCAGCAGAAACTCGACGACGAGCAGAACGAGCGTCGCTGCGGTGCGACGTCGCAACACCCCGAGCCGTCGTCCCGCCTCAGTGCCCACGGCGGCGATGATGGCACAGGCTCCGCGGCGGCAGCGGGCGGTGATTCGGGTGTGACGCGGCGCGAAGTTCTCATGCGGACAAAGCGCGTAGTTCTCAGTGCGTGGGGCTCAGAGTCAGCAACAGGCCTGTGGTCATGCGGCCGCTTAGCGGGGTGGCGCTAGATGATGCGGAGCGAAACTTGCGCCACATGCGTCGCTCGTGGGACGCGCGGCGCTTGCGGAGGCATCACATCGTGGGTAGGGTTAACGATCAGGGAAAGCCTAGAGGGACCCGGCCGCGCCGGTGGCTTTGCCTTGCGGTGGTGGTCGCAAGCAGCCTGGTCACGGCCGGCTGCCTCACAGCGAACCAGGGACTGGTCTCCTCCAGGCTGTCCAATGGCCACTACCTCTACCTCCAAGCGTATTCGACTCCGTGTTGCGGCGTGATCGCGGTCAATGCCACCGCGGACGTCTCCAACGGGACCTCCGGCACCTTGGACGTGACCGGTCCGGTCTCGTGGCAATGCACCGGGGTCTTCGAAGGCCAGCCGCCCACCGGGGATGCGGACGCATCGTGGATGGACTTGCCCGGTTTCACCGTCAGTGTTGACGGAGGCCCAGGGGGGGATCTGGATTTCTACGCGCCGAGAGGCACATATCGAGTTCAGCTCACACTGACGTCACCGAGCGGCTCCATCAGCGAATCTGTGATTGGCACCTCTAGCAGCACTGGCACAGCCGGGTCCTTCGCCACTGCTGGTGGCTCCTATGGACCTGACTGCACCCAATCACCAGCACCATCGCCAGCCGCATGATGCCGGTCACCTCGCGGCTGTACGAGCGGCAGCCACGCGTGGGGTGGCGGAGGATGATCCCGGTGTGAACAGCTATGAAGGCTCCCCTGGACCGCCCCCCCCCCGCTGAGCTCGGTCCCGCCTGCCGAGAGGCGCCCGCCCGCGCCCCCGCAAGGCGTCTGGCGGCACGTGGGAGCGCGGTGGGGACGATACCTCTCCCTATTGATCGGCATCTGCGTGGCAATCGCCGTGAGTTGGGTTGCGCTGACGGTGGTCTCCGGCCAGCCGTACTCGTATCAGCAGCTCGAGCACGCGACCACCGTCATTGGGGGTCCCCCTGGCTTCTCCGCAGGCCCGCTCATCGATACCAGTGGCGATGGACCGTCGGAGTACGCCGGAGAATACTACGGCAGCTCTTCGTCGAACGCGGAGTACGCTTGGATGGTCAGTCGCCTGAGGTCGCTCGGCTTCAAGAACGTCAGCCAGGACGGATCCGCCGTTTGCCAGAAGTTCTCGGTGTCCATTATCATTGGCCTTCGAATCGGGCAAAGCCCAAAGCCGGGCGTGCTGGTGAATGTGCAGACCCAGGGCGTGCCCGATTCGGGGCCCGCGTGTCCCGCAGACCTCTTCGGTTGAGGCTTGCCCCTGCTATCCGCTCATACCGTTAGCGACACTGACAACTTCGCGCGTAGCTCTACTGACAACTTCGCGCCGGGTCCACACCAACGCTGCGCCACCCCCACTTGGTTCCTGAGAAGATACATTATCAGGAGTAAGAAGTGTGCTCATGGGGGCGTGTACGACAGGGGCCTCCCCCGCCCCTCCCGGCCTCGGATCAGGCGGTGAGGACGTTGACCCACCGGACCTGACTGAAACGCGCGAAGTCGCTGTCGGCCGAGCAGACCTGGAGCCCGTGCTCGATGGCGAGCGCGGCCAGGTCGGCGTCGGCTATCAGGTTGCCGCGGAGGCCCGCGGAGGTGATCAGGCCGCCCAGCACCGCTGCGTGGCTGGTCGTCGGCTGAGGCATCCACGCGTTGTCGCAGGTGAGCCAGTCCTCGACGTAGGCCCACGCCTGCTCGGCTGACAACGGCCGATCCAGAGCCCTCGGATGGGTCACGATCCGCAGGAACGCGGTGATGCTGGGCCACGCAAAGCCGACCCGCCGGGGTCCGTTCAGCACCCCCTCCAACCAGGACGCCACCCGGTCGTGGGAGGGGCTCGCCAAGTCGGCGGCGTACAGCAGCACGCTGGTGTCGATCAGCATCAGCGACCGCCGGCCCCATCCAGGGCCTCCAGGGCCTCGGCCACATTGGAGACATCGATCCGCAGGCCCAGGGGAGCGGATCGCTGCCGGAAGCGATGGTGGGCCCGAGGAGGCTGGAGCAGCCCGGCACGGATCAGCTGGTTGACGGCCTCACTGAGACCGACCGACCCACCGCGTCGCAGCTGGTCGATCGCGGCGGCCACATCGTCATCGAGGTCCACCGTTGTCCGCATATGTCCCATCATACGTCACGATGCTCCAGATGACACATCATGATGTGCACCTCCACGTCCCCCCTTCAGCCTTGGAGCCCGCGCGGCGCCACCTGGCTGCGACCCATAATCGGCGCGCCTTCCCCACCGTAACGGCTGTCGCGGCAGGACGTTGTCTGGATGATGATCGCTCCATCGCACTCGCGGACCCACCCTGTCGGTCAAGGCCTCTGGACGCTCGGCGTGCTCGGCGCTCTGGCCATCACCGCCTGCGCCCCGGCCGCCCAGGCGACACCGCGGACCGCCCCCTCCCCCACTGCCACGGCCGGGGCATCACCCTCTGGAACAGGACGTTCCGCTCCCTCGACGGCGACCGCGCCGGCGACCCCCACGGGCTCGAACGCACCCATCACGGCAGCCGGTCTGTCCAACCTCAACGCTCCCAGCGCTGTGGGGTCCTTCGTGGTCGGGTTCGACCCTGCCTCCCGGCGGCTCATTCTCCAGGTGGAGGCCCTCCCCTCCCAGGGCACCGCCCAACCGACCTTGACCGCCGCGACCTGGGCCTGGAGCGGCAAGACCTGGACGCGGCTGTCGCCGGGCACGGAGCCGGCGCCGGAGTCCCAGGGCTCGATGGCTGTCGACCCGGTGAGCGGTGAGCTCATGTACATGGGCGGAAGCGCCTACACGGCGACCAGCGATAGCCAGAACCCCTGGATTCCCGAATGGGACCCGAATCAGGGCACGTGGCTGTGGAACGGCTCGACCTGGGCCCGCGTGGCCGACAACCCGGAGCAGGGCGGGGAGCCGGCACTCGCCGCCGACCAGGCCACCGGCCAGCTCCTCGCCAGCTGCCCGAATATCCAGGGCATCGAGACGCCCAGCGGGGACCCTGGCGATGCTTCGCCTCCGCCCACGGCACCGGCATGGTACTCAGCCGGCGGCTTCTACACCTGGACCGGGAGCGGGTGGGTCGCGACGCCGAGTGCAGCGGCCGACGGCAACGTCGAATCTCCGGAGACGGATGTCACCCTGGGGGCGGCGATCGCCTACGACCCCATCAGCAAGCGGCTGATCCAGTTCGGTGGCAATTCGCAGGGCAACTTCTCTGCGACGCTCGGGTACGACGGGACCGCATGGACGACCCTGATCTCCAACGACGCCTTCCTCACCGCGGGAACCGCGGCGGAGCCTCAGGGTGGACCGGCGTCAGCCGCGACCGATGAATCCAGTGGACAAATCGTCATGCTGGCCCAGAACAGCAGCTATCAGGCCTACTTCCCAGCGTCGGGCGCGCCGACGACGTGGACGTGGAACGGCTCGACGTGGATCCAGCTGGAGGTCGACGAGCCGCCCGCCGCCGCGTCCCCCGCGACCGGGAGTGGCGGGCAGCTGGTTTGGGACCCCGCCCTCAACGCGGTAATCCTGGTGTACGCAGACAGCAGCGGGACCATCCAGCTCTGGACCTGGGGCGGAACCTCAACGGGATGGGCGCAGGTCTCCTCCTGATCAACCCAGATTTCATCCTGACGGGCGATTGCGGGGCTCAACCGTTCCCCCAATCCTCAGTGAATGCGTCGGCTTTCCCCGGGCACCACCACCGTCGTGGCCCTGCTTGCCCTGGTGATCGGCTCGTGCGGCGGCGCCGGACAAGCGGCACCCCGGTTTCCGTGCGCCCTGAGTGGCGCCGGCCAGCCGGCGCAGCCGGGCTATACCGTGACCGCCCAGCCCTCCGCCCGGGCGTACGCGGCCCTCGCCTGCGATCCCGCGGACGGCAGCCTCATCCTCTTCGGGGGAGGACAGCAGGTCGGCTATCACTCCAGCGCCCTGGATGACACCTGGAGGTGGACGGGTGAGGCCTGGACGCGCCTTCGCCCCGCTGTCAGTCCTCCAGCCGGCGACGTCTCCAGCCTGGTTCCGGACCTCGCCAACCGCACGCTTCTCCTCTTCCAGGCTGACGGCACCGGACCCGACTCCGGGCTGGTGGGCACCTGGGCATTCGGCGGCTCGGAGGACTGGACGGAGCTGCATCCCGCCGCCGGGCCACCAGCGGGGTCGACGATCGTCGAGACAGCCGGCGCCCCGCTGGCTCTGTCCGCGGACCTGCAGCGGGTCTACCAGTGGACCGGCTCCACCTGGCTCGCCCTGACCGTGAAAGATGAGATCCCGCAGTCCGACTACGTTGGCGTTGCCTTCGATCCCGTCTCCGGCGATGTCATCGTGCCGCTCGTCCCGACCAACCCCGACTGCGGCTACACCGGGTCCAGCTACTCCCCGTGCCCATCGGTCAGCACGGCGCAAACCTGGGGATTCGACGTGGCAACCCGTACCTGGCACCGTCTCTGCCTGGGCGGCCTGGGTGCTGGTGGCATCAGCTTCGACCAGGAGGGGATGGCGTCGTATTCCGGGGGCGTGCTCCTGCTGGGAGTCGCTGGTGGGACCTGGCGTTGGGGCGGAAGCAGCTGGAGCCAGGTGGCGCCGGCACCGGACGCTTCCAAGCTCGGACTGCCGGGTATGGCCCTCGCCTACGACCCCACAACGGGAGAGGTGGTGGGGTTCGGAGGTTACGGGGGGTTTCCGGTGCAAACCGACAGCGACGCCACCTGGACCTGGGATGGAAACGTGTGGACTGCTCGCGGTGAGTCCCCCCCACCGAGGCCGCCATTCGCCCCCTGCACCAGCTCCGACGACCTCACCGCCAGTGGCGGTGACACGCTGAACGGCCACCCGGAGCCCATCGACTACAGCGTCGAGATCGACGCGTTCACCGCGTGCCATCTGACCGGCACGGCGGTGTTCACCCTGGTGGACACGACAGGAGAGACCTTCCCCCTGGAGGGCAACCCCGCCTCCACATCCGTGAACGCGGAGCTCTCCCCGGAGGGCGACGCTCTGCGCATCACCTACAGGGTCTCCTCCGCGTGCATCCCCCTCGACACCGTCGCCGAGTTCACGGTGGGCACTCTGATCCATCAGGAGTTCCAGGGGGAGGGCGGCTTCCCCTCCTGCGCGGCGACCGAGCCCGCCGGAGCCCACATGGCGGTGGCATCGGTCACGACCTTCGGCTGACGCGCGCCCGCCGGCCCTCGAAGGCACCCCCGTGCGACCATCGCCGCATGCCTGAGCACCGCCCGCCCCCGCCGTCGCCGGGCATCGCCCCCCACCCGGACTACGAAGCCGCCTCGAGCCCCACGACCGCACCGGAAGAGCTGGCCCGCCTCGCCGCCGACCCGAGTGGCGGCATCCGCAGCCGGGTGGCGGCCAACGCGGCCTGCCCTCCCCCACTCCTCACCCGGATCGCCAGCGACCACAGCGCCGTGGTCCGCCGCCGCGTGGCCGCCAACCCGTCCACCCCCCGGGCCGTGCTGAGGGCGCTCGCCCGCGACCGGGACGCCGCCGTGCGCGGCGAGGTCGGGGCCCATCCCGCGGCTCCTGTCGACGCCCTCCGGCGGCTCGGCCACGACCCGACGGCTGAGGTGCGCCGCCGGGTCGCCGCCAACCCGAACACCCCGCTGGAGACGCTGGTTCAGGTCGGCGCCGGCGCGCGGGGCGCCCCCCGCCGGTATGCCCCTGCCGTGGCCACCCGGGAGGTCGCGCCCCACACGCCGGCACCGATCGCCTCCGACCCGAAGCGCGAGATGCAGGTGCGCGCGGCCCGCGGGGCGACCGGGCCCCCCGAGGTCCTGGGCACGCTGGCGGGAGACCCGGCACCCGAGGTCCGCGCCGCCGTCGCGGCCAACCGGGCGATGCCCCACGAGGTCGCGGCTCGGCTCGCCGTCGATCCCTCGGCCCGGGTCAGGGAGGCGGTCGCGCGAAATCCGGCCACACCCCCGGCCCTCCTCGAGCGCCTGGCCCGCGACTGGCGCACCCGCGTGCGCCGGAGCGTGGCGGCCAACGACGCCACCTCCCCGCATCTCATGGCCCGGCTGGCACGGGACTGGTCGCCCACGATCCGAGCGGCGGTGGCGGCCAACTCGACAACGCCCGCCGAGCTGCTCCTCCGCCTGGCCCGAGATCGCCACCCGCAGGTGCTCCTCGCCCTGATCGGCAACGCGGACGCGCCCGACGGTGCTCTCGACGAGATCGCCCGGCGCCGCAGCCACAGCCGCCACCCGCACCTCCTCCGGAGACGCGCCGGCAGGACAAGCGACGTCAGCCAGGCCCTCGAGCAGCGCCGGCCGCGACCGGCGCCTCGCTGACCACAGCCTCCTCCCGGCGCTCCGGCATGCGCCGCCAGGCGCGACCCGCGAGGGTCATGTGCACGTCGCTGATGCGACGCTCCAGGAAGCCGGCCTCGCAGTACGCGAAGTAGAAGCGCCACATGCGCAGGAAGCGCTCGTCGAAACCGAGCGTGACGGCGCGGTCGTGAGCGGCGTCGAGCGCCTCACGCCAGTGCTTGAGCGTGATCGGGTAGTTGGCACCGATGTCGTCGAGCTCCACCAGGCGGAGCCCGCTGGCCCGGTTGGCCGCATCGACCAGGGAGCGCACGGAGGGCAGGAATCCCCCAGGGAAGATGTAGCGCTTGATGAAGTCCTCGCGCCAGCGCGCGGCTGACCAGGCGCGATCCTCGATCACGATGGCCTGCAGCACGGCCAGCCCATCCGGGGCGAGCAGCCTCTCGCAGCAGCGGAAGAATTCGTCGTACAGCCGCCAGTCGACGGCCTCGATCATCTCGACCGATACCAGCTTGGTGTACGTGCCCGTGAGGTCGCGGTAGTTCTGGTCGAGCACGGTGATGCGGTCGGCGAGACCGGCGGCGGCGACGCGGGCGCGCGAGTACTCGCACTGCTCCTGCGAGATGGTGGTGGTGGTGACCCGGCAGCCGCTCCGCCGGGCGGCGTGGATGGCCAGACCGCCCCAACCGGTGCCGATCTCCAGCAGATGATCGTCGGCGGTGAGGCGCAGCCGGTCGCAGATGCGGTCGAACTTGCGCAGCGACGCCGTCTCCAGGTCGTCGCCGGGCTCGAAGATGGCGCACGAGTAGGCCATGGTGGGGTCCAGGAATAGCTCGAAGAAGCTGTTCCCGAGGTCGTAATGGGCGTGGATGTTGCGCCGGTCGGCCACCCGCGTCGGGCGGTGGGAGCGCAGCCGGCCCGCAACCTGCCGGGCGGCGTCGAGGGGCGCGGTCAGCCGGTTGATGCCGTCGACGTTGTGAGCGAGGAGGCGGAGCAGCCCGGTGAGGTCCGGGGTGTCCCAGTACCCGCGCATGTAGGCGGCGCCCAGCCCGTTGCCGCCCGCGGTGGCGGTCATGCCCCACACCCGCTGGTCGTGAATCGTCATGTGGGCGCACGCCCCACCGTGGCCGAGAACGCTCATCCCGGATTCCTCCCGGATGACGAGGGTGCCCCCGCGCAGGCCCCTGCCGAGGGCCAGGATGGAGCGCCGCGCCACGCGGTCGCGGCTCCGGGCGGTCAGGGCGCGCTGCTCCTGCGACATCGGCTGATGCGGTCCTCGTGAGCGGGGCATGGGCGGCGCCGTGGCGATCCGCCGGCCCGGCGTGGATGGTGGCGAGGGCGCCGGCGTCCTCGCCACGAACGCTGCCAAAGGTAGCGCATTGTCGAGCACCCCGGATGACCCCCCAAGCCACTCCGTGTAGCCCTGGCCTCCGGCCCCGTCCGCGCCACCGGCCGGACCGTCGCGAGAGCCAGGCCGTCTGTGCGACATTGGTGCTCGAAACTGCCGGCGATCGCATCGGGAGCAGAGCCATGCCACACGTCGCGGACGCGCTGACCGCGGAGACGATCCGGATCGCCGGCCACGGCGGCGACGAGATCCCTGCGTACCTCGCCCAGCCCGCGGGTGACGGGCCGTTCGGCGGGGTCGTGGTCATCCACCACATGCCCGGATGGGACCGCTGGAGCAAGGAGGTCACCCGCACCTTCGCCGCCGCCGGATACCTCGCCGTCTGTCCCAATCTCCACGCGCGCGAGGGCAAGGGCGCCGGGCCCGACGACTCCGCCGCCGCGGTCCGGGCGTCGGGCGGGGTGCCGGATGACCGCCTGGTCGGCGACGTGGACGCGGCCGCCCGCCATCTCCGCTCCCTCCCCTCCTCCAACGGCAAGCTGGGCGTCATCGGCTACTGCTCCGGAGGACGGCAGGCCTTCCTCGCCGCCTGCAAGCTCCCCTTCGACGCCGCCGTCGACTGTTACGGCGCGGGGGTGGTGGGCGCTCCTCCGCCCCAGGCACCGGTGTCGTTCACCCCCCTGATCGGCCTCACCCCGGACCTCTCCTGCCCCCTGCTCGGCCTCTTCGGCGCGGAGGACCGGTTCCCCTCCCCGGAGCACGTGGCCGAGCTGGACGCCGAGCTGACCCGGCTGGGCAAGGACCATCAGTTCCACAGCTACGACGGCGCCGGCCACGCCTTCTTCTGCGTGGACCGCCCCAGCTACCGCGTCGAGGCGGCCCTGGACGGGTGGGCGCGAATCTGGGACTTCTTCGGCCGCCAGCTCAGCTCCTGATCGGATCCACGGGATGATCCCTCCAACGGGATCATGAGGAGAGCCCCATGTGCACCCATCAGACCGAGACCGTCACCGTGCAGGGCAGCGGCAAGGGGGTGGCCACCTGGTTCCCGGTGACCACCGCCACCGTCTACTTCGACCATCCCCAGCACGCCCGGGCCGAGCACACCCTGAACGTCGACTTCCTGAACCCGGAGCGCGGACCGACGGCGAGGCTCGCGGTCGAGCTGACCGCGGCCTCCGCGCGGGCTCTGGCGGAGGCGATCCTCGCGTCTCTGCCGCCCGACTGATCAGGGCCGGGGAGGCGACAGCCGCCGCGGCGTGCCTGGCGTCCCCGCCACCCGGCGGAGCTCGTCGCTCCGCCACCGACGGTGGGCGGGGACCGGCGGGGTCAGGCGCTGCGTGGCAGGGAGTCGGTGTCCCCGCTCGGACGCTGGGCCTGGGGCAGCTTCCAGGGCCGGCGCCCGCAGTCCGAGATCGCGGTGCCCACCTGCTCCGAGAGCAGCTCGGCCACCCCCGCGGCGTCGAGCGGCTCGGCCAGATGGAAGCCCTGGGCGAGGTCGCAGCTCATCTCCCGGAGCTCATCGAGCTGGGCCCGTTGCTCCACCCCCACGGCCACCACCCGGAGATCGAGGGTCCGGCCCAACCCGACGATGCCCGCGAGGAAGGCGCGCTCGCGCTCGTCGGTGGCGACGTTGTCGACGAACGACTTGGGGATCTTGAGGGCGTCCACGGGGAGGAACTTGAGCTCTCCCAGAGACGAGTACCCGGTCCCGAAGTCGTCGATGGCGAGCGTCACCCCGAGGTCCTTGAGAGCGCGCAGGCGGTCCAGGGTCGTCGCCGTGTTCTCCACCAGGAGGCTCTCGGTGATCTCGAGGTTGAGCAGCGACGGGCTCAGGTCGGTCTCACGGAGGATGGTGGCGACCTCCTCGGCGAAGTCCGGGTGGAGCAGCTGGCGCGGCGAGAGGTTGACGCTCACCGAGAGCTCCCGGCCTCCCTCCCCTCCCGCCCAGCGCACCGCCTGCTCGCACGCGGTGCGGAGGACGTGGCGGCCGATGTCTCGGATCAGCCCGCTCGCCTCAGCCACCGGGATGAACTCGCGGGGCCCGATCCGGCCGAGGCGGGGGCTGTCCCAGCGAGCGAGCGCCTCGACTCCGACCATCGCTCCGCTCTCGAGCGCGACGATCGGCTGGTACTCGACGAACAGGTTGCCGGCGGACACCGCGTGCTCCAGGTCGGCCTTGACGAGAAGGCGCCGTTCCAGCGCCCTCTGCATCCCGGCATCGAAGGTCTCGACGGTCGCCTTGCCCCTCTCCTTGGCCCGGTACAGGGCGACGTCCGCCTCTCGGAGGAGGTGGTCGCAGGTCATCGACGGCCGGTCGGCGATCGCGATGCCGACGCTCGCGCCGATGGTGACGGCGGTTCCCTGGAGCTCGAAGCTGCCCGCGAGCTCCTCCAGAAAGCGCTCGGCGACCACCACCGCCTCCTCGGGGCCGGCCAGGTTCTCGATCAGAACGGCGAACTCGTCGCCCCCCAGCCGCGCCACCGTGTCGAATGGCCGGACCACCCGGAGCAGCCGCCTCGTCACCCCCTGGAGAAGGAGATCACCACTCGGGTGACCGAGGCTGTCGTTGACCACCTTGAAGTCGTCGAGGTCGATGAAGAGGATTGCGGCCCGGAGGCGGCCGGCGTCCACCCGGCGGGCGAGGGCGTGCGCCACCCGGTCCGCGAAGAGGGTGCGGTTGGCGAGCCCGGTCAGGGAGTCGTGGAAGGCCTGGTGATTGATCCGCTCGTCGAGTCGGAGCTTCTCCACCGTGACCCCCACCTGGGGAGCCAGAGCCTCCAGCAGGCGGCGATCCTCCTCGGAGAAGGGTCGCAGGTCGCCATGGCCCCGCCCCACCATCAGGCTGCCGACGATCCGCCCCTCGACCGAGAGCGCGGCCATGACCGCGCCGCGCAGGCCGCGGCGGGCGAGCATCGCGTCGCCCTGCGCGGGACCGTCGCCCTCGCAGAGCACGAGGCTGAGGTTGGAGGGGACGGTCACCGCGAAGACGTCCGCCAGCAGGTCCTCGTCGACCATTTCGGAGGTCTCCATGGTCCGGCCGTCGCGGACCCTGACGAGCACCGCCCCCTGGTCGGGGGCGTCGGGGAGCACCACCACCTCGGCGAATCCGGAGTCGAAGATCTGGCAGAGCCGGCCGAGCAGAGCCGCCACCGAGAGCGGGGAGCGGACGGTCTGCTGGAGCAGATCGCGGGAGTCCGAGAGCTGTTCCAGGTGGCGCCGCTGGTACCGCTCGGAGAGGTACCCGACCCCCACGCTGACGACGCTCGCGGCGAGGGCGAGGAAGAGCAGCGTCTCGATCGTGTCGGCACGCGCGACCACCGCCCAGCCGCCGACGGCGACCGCGGCCACCGCCAGGGCGGCCGTCACCGTGCGGACCTGGCTCGGCCTCTGCCCCCAGGTCCCGAGCATGGCGCGACGGACAACGGGCGACACGCGCCCCCCTCTCTCGATCGAAGCTGACAGGACACAGGGCGGCGTCGGACGACGCCGCCCGCTGTCGAGGCTACACCATCACACCTAACGCAGCAAACAGCGTAACCGGTGCTTCACCGGAAGGCCATCTGCCGGGGGCCGCGGTTGCGACGCCGGCTCAGCTTCGGGACAGCCCTCGGCTCAGCGAGGCCGGGACGACGTGTCCGGAGGGCGCCCCTCGAGCGCGGCCTCGATGGCGAGGGTCCGCTCGAAGGCGGCCCAGACGGCGTCGCTGACGACGGTCCGGAGGCGGCCCCGCTCCAGCTCGTACATGGCGGCGGCCGAGGTGCCTCCCGGCGAGATGACCATGTCGCGCAGCTCGGCGACGTGCTTGCCGCTGGCGAGCGCGAAGGCCGACGACCCCTGGACGGTGTCCAGGACCAGCTCCCGGGCGACGTGGCGAGGGAAGCCGAGATGCACGGCGGCGTCGATGAGGGCCTCG
>JBEKAP010000018.1:0-18602 GCA_050015875.1 Candidatus Dormibacteria bacterium
ATCCCGCTCCAGGCCTACTTCCGGATCAACAGCGACAACATGGGCCAGTTCGAGCGGACGCTGATCATCGCCGACGAGGGCTCCTACGTCCACTACATCGAGGGCTGCACCGCCCCCACCTACTCCAACGACTCGCTGCACGCCGCGGTGGTCGAGATCATCGCCGAGAAGGGCGCCCACGTCCGCTACACCACCATCCAGAACTGGTCGGACAACGTCTACAACCTGGTCACCAAGCGGGCCATCGCCAAGGAGGACGCGACCATCGAGTGGATCGACGGCAACCTGGGCTCGAAGATCACGATGAAGTACCCGTCGATCTACCTGATGGGCGAGCGGGCCCACGGGGAGGTCCTCTCCGCCGCCTTCGCCGGCAGCGGCCAGCACCAGGACGCGGGCAGCAAGTGCATCCACGTGGCCCCCAACACGACGAGCAACGTGGTCAGCCGCTCCATCTCCAAGGGGACCGGGCGGACCTCCTACCGGGGCCACATCCGGGTCCTGCCCAAGGCGACCAACGTGAAGGCCAACGTCCGCTGCGACGCGCTCCTCCTCGACGAGGAGTCCCGGAGCGACACCTACCCCTACATGGACATCGAGAACCCGGACGTCACCTTCGGCCACGAGGCCACGGTCTCCAAGGTGGGCGAGGACCAGATCTTCTACCTCCAGTCCCGGGGCATCGACGAGCAGCAGGCGACGGCGCTCATCGTCAACGGCTTCTTCGAGCCCTTCGTCAAGGAGCTGCCGATGGAGTACGCCGTGGAGCTCAATCGCCTGCTGGCGCTCTCCATGGAGGGGTCGGTCGGGTGACCGAAGCAGCCACCGCGACCGGCGTCGTCTGCCGGGAGACCCTCGGCAGCAGGGTGGCGAGCAGCCCGGCGTGGCTCGCCGACCGGCGGACCGCTGCCTGGGACGCCTTCTCGGCGACGCCGGTCCCGTCCTCGTCACGCGACGAGGACTGGCGGCGCACCGACATCGCCAAGCTCCACATCGACCACTTCGGTCCCGCCGCGGCTCCGGCGCGCGAGCTGCTGGACCTGGCCCGGAGCCGTCACGCCGGCGCCCTTCCCGACGCCGCTCTGATCCTGAGCGGCCCCGACGGCTCAACCATCGTCGAGAACGCCTCGGCGCTGCTCGCCCAGGGGGTGATCGTCTCCTCTCTCGAGGAGGCGGCGGAGCGCCACCCCGAGCTGGTCCAGCGCGGTCTCTCCAGGATCGGCGTCGGGGAGTCGTATTTCGTGGCCATGTGGAACGCGCTCTGGCAGGGGGGCGTCTTCATCCACGTCCCCGCCGGGATGCAGGCGGTCACCCCGGTCTGGATCGGCCACCTCGCCGCCGCGGGCGACCAGGCGTCCTTCCCCGCCACCGTGGTGGTGGTCGACGACCACGCCTCGCTGACCCTGGTCGAGGACCTGGTCGGCCCGGCGGCCGATCCGAGCCCCCGCCTCTCGGTGGCGGTGACGGCCCTCCAGCTCGGCGAGGAGGCCCGGGTCGACGACATAGCGGTGCAGCAGCTCCCGTCCGAGACCTGGCACCTCTCCACCCGCCGGGCCAGCTGCGGGACAGCCGCCCACTACCGTCTGTTCGGAGCCACCCTCGGCGCCCGCCTTCAGAAGGCCTACTGGGACGTGCTCCTGGACGGGCGCGGCTCCGAGGCGGACGTTCTCGCCGTCTGTTTCGCCGACGATCGCCAGCACATCGACCACCAGTCCCTCCAGCTCCACCGTGGGGCCGACACCCGGAGCAACCTGCTCCTCAAGGTGGCCGCGCGCGACCGCGCCCAGAGCGTCTACGGTGGCCTCATCGACGTCCTGCCCGGGGCCATCCACGCCGACGGCTACGTGGTCAACCGCAACCTCCTGCTCAGCCATGGGGCCAGCGCCAGCGGTGTCCCCCGGCTGGAGATCAAGGCCAACGACGTGCGCTGCGGGCACGGGACGACGGTGGGCCACGTGGACGACGAGGAGCGCTTCTACCTGATGGCGCGCGGCATCCCCGCCGACGAGGCGGACAGGCTGGTGGTCCGCGGCTACTTCGCCGACGTCCTCGACCGCGTCCCCGTGGAGACGGCCCGGGAGTGGCTGCTCTCGCTACTCGACGCCGAGATCGGAGATGGGGGCGGGCTCGGCGCCGGGGAGGACGCGCCGTGATCGCGGACCAATGGGTCGCCGTGGCCCGTGCCGCCGACATCCCTCCGGGCCACGCGGCCCGGGTCGAGATCGACGAGGTCCCGATCGCGATCTTCAACGTCGAGGGACGGCTGCACTGCGTCGACGACACCTGCACCCACCAGGAGGCCTCGCTCTCCGAGGGCGACCTGGACCTGGAGCGCTGTGCCATCGAGTGCCCGCTGCACGGCTCCGCCTTCGACCTGCGCACGGGTGACCCCATCACCCTGCCCGCGGTGGAGCCGGTGCGGGTCCACCGGGTGGAGGTCGCCGACGGCATGATCCGGGTTGCCCTCAACGGCTGAATCCATGGCCACGACCATCGACCCCGCCACCGCCCCGTCCCTGGACCTGGAGCGGATCCGCGCCGACTTCCCGATCCTCGACCGCGAGGTGGGCGGGAACCCCCTCACCTACCTGGACTCGGCGGCCACCGCCCAGAAGCCGATCCAGGTGATGGACGCGATCGACCGCTATTACCGGCGCAGCAACGCCAACGTCCACCGCGGCGTCCACCAGCTGGGCAACGAGGCGACCGACCGCTTCGAGGCGTCCCGGGTGCGGGTGGCGGGCTTCATCGACGCGGACCCGCAGGGCCTGATCTTTGTCCGCAACACCACCGAGGCCCTGAACCTGGTCGCCGGCTCCTACGCGCGGGAGCTGCTCCAACCGGCCGACCGGTTGGTGCTCACCCTGATGGAGCACCACAGCAACCTCGTCCCCTGGCAGCTCGCCGCCCAGCGCGCCGGGCTCCAGCTCGCCTTCATCGGCCTGACCGAGGACGGCCGCCTCGACCTCTCCAACCTCGACGAGCTGCTCGCGCCACCCACCCGGCTGCTCAGCCTCACCCACCAGTCCAACGTGCTCGGCACCGTGAACGACGTCGTCGCGATCGCCGCGGAGGCCCACCGCCGCGGCGTGCTGGTCTGCCTCGACGCCGCCCAGTCGGTGCCCCACATGCGCGTCTCGGTGAGCGAGCTGGGGGTGGACTTCCTCGCCGTCTCCGGCCACAAGATGTGCGGTCCGATGGGGAGCGGCGCGCTCTGGGCCCGGCCCGAGCTGCTGGAGCGGATGCCTCCCTTCCTGGGCGGGGGCAGCATGATCGCCAAGGTGGAGCTGGAGCGCTCCACATGGAACACCGTCCCCCACAAGTTCGAGGCCGGCACCCCCGACGTCGCCTCGGCGGTCGGCCTGGCCGCCGCCTGCGACTACCTGGAGGAGGTGGGGATCGAGAGCATCCACGCCCACGAGCAGGGCTTGGTCCGGCACATGATCGACGTCCTCGACGAGTCCGGGGCCACGGTGTACGGGCCCCGCGACCTCGCCATCCACGGGGGCGCGGTCAGCTTCAACGTCGCCGACGTCCACCCCCATGACACCGGCACCATCCTCGACCGGCTCGGGATCGCGGTGAGGGCGGGGCACCACTGCTGCCAGCCGCTGATGCGCGAGCTGGATGTGCCGGCCACCGCGCGGGCGTCGGTCTACCTCTACAACACCCACGAGGAGATCGACCGGCTGGGCGAGGGGATCGCCGAGGTGCGCCGGGTCTTCCGCGTCTGACGAGAGGCCGGTTCGCCGCCGGCGGGCGCGCATCCGGCCGGCGGCGACCCCGGTCCCTGAGTTGACCCGGCGTGCCCCATCCCATGACGACCCCGTCCTGGAGCGGCGCCGGCGACCCACTTTGCTGTCGGGGACATCTTTGGGACAGAAGTGTCCTTAACCAACGCGCCGCGCGGTCAGGGTGCGGCGGGCGTCTCGGAGACCACCTGGACGGCGCCTGGCAGCGAACGGCTCGGAGAGGAGAGAGTTGGCACCAACCGGGTCGTCTGACCGGCGCACCCCCATAATCACCGAAGCGTGAGGCCTGGTCGATCGATGGGAACCACTCCCCGGTCCGCTCGCGATGTCGAGGAGCTCGAGGCCGGTCAGGACGTGGCCGCGCTGGTCCGGGCGCTCGGGCGCCAGGGCGACCCGGAGGTGCGCAGCACGGCCGCCATGGCCCTGGGCAGGATCGGCGTCCCGGCCGTGCCCGCCCTCATCGCCGCCGTCGGACACCGTGGCCCCGATACCCGCTATGGAGCCGCTTGGGCGCTCGGAGAGATCGGTGACCCCGCCGCCATTCCGGCCCTGGTCGCCGCCCTTGCGGATCGGGACGAGAGCGTGCGCGGGGGCGCCGGCGCGGCCCTCGGACGCATCGGGGCAGCTGCGGTCGAGCCCCTCCTTGCGGCGCTGGCCGGCCGGCGGACGCGTGCCGCCGCCGCCGAGGCGCTGGGGCGAATCGGCGCCCCCGCGATCGACCCCCTGATCACGCTGCTCGCCGAGGGGGAGGTTTGGGTCCGTCGCGCGGCGGCCGCCGCTCTCGGCGGGATCGGCTCGAGCCGTGCCATGGCGCCTCTGATCGCCGCGCTCGCCGACCACGACGCCGAGGTGCGGGCCGTCTCCGCGGGAGCCCTCGGAGCGATCGGCGACCCTTCGGCGGTGGGCCCCCTCGTCGGCGCGCTCCGGGACCGCAGCGGCACGGTCCGCTCTCGGGCCGGCCAGGCACTCGGCCGGATCGGCGATGCCTCCGCGGTCGACGCCCTGGTCACCGTCCTCGGTGCGCGGGACCGCGAGACACGCGCCTGCGCCGCCCAGGCACTCGGCCGGATCGGCGATGCCTCCGCCGTCGACGCCCTGGTCACCGTCCTCGGTGCGCCGGACCGAGAGACACGCGCCTGCGCCGCCCAGGCACTCGGCCGGATCCGCGACGCCCGCGCCGTCCCACCTCTCCTCGCCACCCTGAGGGATCCTGACGGGGTGGTGCGCTCCCGGGCCGCCGGGGCGCTCGGCCGGATCGGGGACCGCCGAGCCGTGGCACCCCTGCTTACCGCCCTGGCCGACACGGATGCCGACGTCCGATGGGATGTGGTCCAAGCGCTCGGCGACATCGGCGATCCCCGAGCCGTCGAGGCGCTGACCGCCACCCTGGAGGATGCCCAAGTGGGGGTCAGGCAGGCGGCTCGCGAGGCGCTCGACAGTATCAGCGAGGGCCCGGACCTCCCCTGAGCGCGGGCGGGCGCGCGATCTGTGACCGGCTGCCTCAACCCACCCCGAGCGTGTCCCAGACCTCGAGCTTGCCCCTCACCCCGTCGATCACGGCGTCGGTGAACTGGTCGGTGAGCGCGTGCCCGCCGAGGTCGGCCGTCCGGGTGCCGTGCCGCACCGTCTCGAATACGGCCTCGTAGATGGCGCGGGACGCGGTCCGGACCTCGTCCCCGGGCATCATCCCGAGGACCGAGGCACAGGCCAGGATCATCGCCATCGGGTTGGCCAGGTTCTTCCCGCGAAGCGCCGGGGCGGTGCCGTGAGGTGCCTCCGCCATGACGACGCTCGGGATGAGCTGATCGCCCGTGAAGCCGATGAGCACCGACTCCGCACCGGCGATGGAGCCGAAGAGGCCGAGCACCAGGTCGCTCATGCAGTCCCCGTCGCGGTTCAGGGTGGGGATGACCAGGGAGTCGCCGCCCTGGTTGAGGAGCAGCGCGTACGTGGCATCGATGAGCTGGGGCTCGTACTCCACCTCCGGGTGCCGCCTGGCCGCGGCGTCCATCTCCTCCTTGAGCAGCCCCTCGTACACGGGGGAGACCGTGTACTTGGGCCCGCCGAATACGCGGGCCCGGGTCCTCGCCGCATGGACGAAGGCGAACTCGGCAACCTCCCGGCAGATCGACCGGGAGATCCGCTCGGTGCGGAAGGCGACCTCGTCGTCGCCCGACCCCTCGCGCCACTCCTTGGCCCCGTAGGCGTCGCCGACCGCCATTCGGACCACGCTGATGGGGGCGCTGACGCCGGCGATGGGGATGACCCCGGGGATGCGCCGCCCGGTCCGCAGGATCACGGTACCCCCGACCTCGGCGCGCACGATGGCGTTGGGGCTGCCCACGTCCCCCTTGCCCTCGGGGGTGATGGTCGCAGCCTTGAGCCCGTAGCCCGACTCACGCATGGCCTGGCTGGCCTCGAACACCACCCGGTTCTGGGTGGCGCGGCGGTTCTCCAGGCTGAGGTCGTGGTGGTGCAGCTCGAGCGGCAGGCCGAGGAGCTCCGGGTCAAGCACCCTGAGCGCCTCGACGAGCAGCTCCTCGCCGGTCTCGTCGCCGTGGAGGACCTCGATGGTGATGGCCATTGAAGGTCAATCTACCAGCGGGCGGTCCGTGGCCGGCCCGGGCTCAGGAGGCCGGTCCGTACACCCACGTGTCGGCGATGTCGGCGGTGTCGTTGACCGCCCCTCCGAAGAGCACCACCTGACCACTCGACGCGTCGAACGCCATCTGTGCGTAGAACCGGGCGGGCGGCGAATTCGTGGGGTGCTGTTGCTGCCAGGCGGTGCCGTTCCAGGCCCAGAGGTCGTTGAGAGGGGCGCCCAGGGTGTAGTTCTCACCCCGGCCCGACGAGGGCGAGGTGTAGCCGGTCACGGTGTCGCCTCCGAAGAGCAGGGCCTCACCCAGGGCGGAGTCGTAGACCAGGCTGGAGCCGACGCGGGGCGAGGGACCGGCACCGGTCCCATACAGCTCCGACCAATCGCTGCCGCTCCAGGCCCACAGGGCCTGTGAGTGATCGCCGTAGAGGAGGATCTGGCTGGTCGAGGTGTCGTAGACCATCTGCACGTCCTTGGCGTCACCGACCGAGGGAGGTGGCGAGACCGAGGGCGAGAGCTGGCTCCAGGTGGTGCCGTCCCAGCTCCAGGTGGTCGAACCGGTGGGGGTGGTCGTCGACGTCGTGCTCTGCTCGAAGGGCGGCGAGGGGGACCAGAGAACCATCGTCTGCGTGGACGGGTCGTAGGCCATGGCGCCGTCGTCCGATGGCCAGGCCGTCTGCTCGCTCTCCGGCACACCCTCGTCGCCGCCCGGCCCCTCCCAGCTCTGCCCGTTCCACTCCGACGTCGTCGGCCCGTCCGCGCAACCCGGGTACCAGAGGACGTCGAAGGTCTGGGTGGCGCCGTCATAGGCCGCCGGCACCCCGAAGACCGGGGGAGCGTTGGTCGCCACCTCCTTCCACACCGAGCCGTCCCAGGTCCAGGTGTCCTGGTACACCTCGCGGCCCAGGGGACCGCAGCTCGATTCACCGCCACTCATCACGACCGTGCTGGTGCTGGTGTCGTAGCCCACCTCCGCGGAGTCGCGGGGGAGCGGGGCGATGGCGGGGGTCAGCTGGGACCAGGTGTCGGCGGCCGTGGTCGAGGTGGCCGCTGCGCCGATCCGGGCTCCCGCGGTGGGGACCCCGGCTGCGAAGAGGACCGCGGCCGCCGCGAGGATCAGGCGGGTGCGGTGGGCGCCAGGCCGGGACGCGCCGGCGGGGGCCGGGCCGCCCGGGAACGGTTCGCAGCTGGTTACCGGCCGGCTGGTCAGGAGCATGTCGCGTGCACGATGCTCGTCCCCCCCACGGCCCAGAGCCCTCCCGGCCCGGCGGCGACCCCGGTCAGATAGTCGAAGGGCGCTCCATCCACGGTGTACATCGGCTCCCAGGCGACCCCATCCCAGTGGAGGATGACGGCCCCGACCGCCCAGGCGTCCGTGGCGCTGATCGTGACCACGCCCGCGAGGGCGCTGGTTCCCGGTGCGAAGCTCTCCGCGCCCGACCCGCCCGAGAGGGTCGCCGTTCGGTTGACCGTGGTCACCGCCAGGCTGGGCACCAGGTGCCAGCCGGTGAAGCTGGACGTTCCGAAGGCCAGCCCGAGCTGGAGGGTGAGCGCCGCTCCCGGAAGAGCCCCTCCGACCGCCCAGAGGGTCCCGTCCGAGGATTCGGAGGCCGAGGTGAGCAGGTCATCGGCCGCCGTGCTCCCGCCGGAGAGGGGTTCGGGGAGAGTGGCGTCGGGCGCCGGGATTGCCGACCAGGCGGTGCCGTTCCAGTGCTCGGTCAGGGTCTCCCAGGGACCGGGGACATAGGTCTGCACCCCCATGTCAGCCTCGTACCCCCCGACGAGCCAGACGTCGCCCGCCGAGCTTGCGGTCACACCGAGGAGGGCGACGCTGCCCACGGTGGCGGTGGCGGCGGGCGGGTTGCCACCCTGGGCGAGAGCCCAGTCGGGAGGGGCGGGTTCCGGGTCGGGAACGGCGACGATGGCCCAGTAGGAGCCGTTCCAATGCTCCACCAGCGGCTGGGCGGCGACGAAGTTGCCGCCGCCGTAGGTGAGGGGCCATTCGGTCACACCCACCGCCCAGACGTCGTCGGTGCTGGTGGCCGCGATCGAGGTGAGGACGTCCCACGGCTCCACACCATCCCGGGCCGGCGCGTCGGGGGCATCGACGACGGACCAGGCCGTGCCGTTCCAGTGCTCGGTGAGGGTCTGCACGGCGGTCGACTGCGACTCCTCCTGAGCGCTGGAGGAGACGCCGGGGGTCCCGATGTACCCCACCGCCCAGATGTCGGCGGCAGAGACGGCGGCGACCGCCGTGAGCTGGTCACCACCCAGCGCCGCCTCGTTGCTGGCGTCGGGACTCTTCACGATGGACCACGTGTTGCCGTTCCAGTGCTCGGTGAGGGTTGTGGCAGCCTGCCCCGCCGGCCCGGCGCCGCCGACCGCCCAGACGTCAGTCGGCGAGATGGCCGCCACCCCGGCGAGCCACGTGTTGGCGGCGGCGCCGCCGCTCGGCACCAGGGCGGCGCTGAGATGCCAGGCCGGCGCGCAGGCGGTCGCCGTCCCGCCGGCCGAGGGAGAGGCTGATCGCGCCGACGGAGAGGGTGCGCGCACGCCAGCGGTCGAGCTGCAGCCCGCGAGGATGAGCGTCGCCATCGCGGCCAGGGGGACGGCCATGCGCTCGATTCTGCTCACCCCAGCGTCGCCAACCCTCATCACCACGGAAACACGCGGCAGCAGCCCGAGGTTACGCCGTTGGGATGCGTGGCAGGGGGTGAGTGGACGGGGAGAACGCATGTACGTGTCCCCAGGGGCTTGGCTTCCAGGCCGCCGGGTACAATGTTGAGCGTGCAAGTGGGGATTACGCCGGTCGACGACGACCTCTATCGCGAGCTCATCCTCGACCACTACCGCAACCCTCGCCGGCGGGGGAGCGTCGAGCCCGCGGATGGGAGCCTCGAGGCGGAGAACCCCCTCTGTGGTGACGAGATCACGCTGACCTGGCGCCTCGACGGCGATCGCCTGTCCGAGATCGCCTTCACGGGCAAGGGGTGCTCGATCAGCCAGGCGGCGGCCAGCATGCTCTGCGACCAGGTGGCCGGGCTGCCGAGGAAGGATGCGGTGGACCTGGCGCGTCGGTACCGGCAGATGCTGGTGGCCGACGGGCGGCCTGACGAGCTCGGCGACCTGGAGGCACTCCAGGGAGTGCGGGCGTACCCGGTCCGGGTCAAGTGCGCCACCCTCGCCTGCAGCGTGATCCTCCGGGCGCTCGATTCGGCTGAGGAAGGAGACGCGGCATGAGCGGCGAACCGAATGGAGCCATCAGCCCTCCGGATGAGGCCGCACCGGCCGAGCCGGGGCGCGGCGCCGGCCTCCGCGCCTCGCAGGAGATGATCCGGGAGGCTCTGTCCGAGGTCTACGACCCCGAGATCGGGATCGACGTGGTCTCCCTCGGCCTCGTCTACGGGACGGCCGTCGACGAGAGCGGCCTGCTCACCGTCGACATGACCCTGACCTCGCCGTACTGCCCGCTGGCGAGCATCCTGCAGAGCCAGGTGCACGCGGTCTGCGCCCCCCTCCCCGGGGTGGAGGACGTCCGCGTCAACCTGGTGTGGGACCCGCCGTGGGACCCGCGCACCATGGCCTCCGACGAGGTCAAGCTGGAGCTCGGCATCTACTGAGGGAAGCGGGTATCTGGCTTCCGCGGGAGGGGGCCCGTAGGATCCAGGTGTGGCCCTCCCCTCCGAGCACCTCTTCGACAAGGCGGGAGCTGATGCGCTGCTCCCTATGCTGGTGGAGTTGATCCACGGCCTGCAGGACGCGGTCGAGTCCGACGCCGCGGCGGAGGGGAGGGAGCATCTCGCCCATGCCGGCCGATCGAACGGCTCGCCCGAGGCCGCCGTGTCCGTCTTTGAGGCCGCCGCCGAGGTGCAGGCGATGCTGGACGAGATCGACGAGATGGGCGTCATCCTCCGGGACATCCGCACCGGGCTCTGCGATTTCCCCGCGGTGCGGGGCGATCGCCCGGTGTACCTCTGCTGGCGGCTCGGTGAGAGCGAGGTCGGCTGGTGGCACCCCCGGGACACCGGCGTCGCCGGCCGCGCCCCGCTCTGAGCCGGGGCCACCAGGTACACTGCCATCAAGCGTCTCCGGCCCACCGCCTCCCCGCGCCTGATCATCCACGACGCTCTGCGGTATGGGGCGATGCGGCACTCCGAGAAAAGGAGGGTCATGCCGATGATTGATTGCCCACATACGGTGCTTCAGCCGACCAGCGCTCGAGGCGTCTGCTGATCGCCGGGAGCCTGACCTTGTGAGACGCGATCGCTGACGGCGATCGTGACGTCTCAGAGCGCTAGACGGGGTGTCCACCGCGCGGGTGGGCACCCCGTTCTGATTGCGCGGGGCCGATCGGTGACGGCGTCCGGGGCCGCTGGTGGAGTGAGGAGGGCTGCGGGCCCCGGGTCAGACGAAGCGTGCGGCCTCGCGCTGGGCCTCGCGGGTGGACGCCTCGGGGGCGGCCACGATCTGGTCCGTCTCCATGAAGCCCTCCGTCCCGTCGGGGAGGCGAACCTTGGTGAAGGGTCCGCTGCCGCCCGCTATCGCCTCGACGCCACTGGCGGTGCGGACCCGCGGGCCGCGCGGGGCGTCCCAGCGCGGCTCGGTGAAGAGCTCGTACGGCATCCCGGCCCAGGAGGCCACCAGGCTGACCGGTCCGGAGGGCAATTCCCGGCGGCGGTACACCGTCCGCGCATCGTCGCTCCCCCGGGTGAGCAGCTGGACGAGCTGCAGGGCCCTCGGCACGGACCCACGGCCCTTGCTCGCGGCGATCGTCACCACCGTCCCCGACGACTCGGTCCTGGCCTCGCAGGTCACCCAGCGCGTGTGGATCTCCACATGCTTGGACCACTGGCCGATCAGGCCCTTGCGCCGGAACTCGACGATGCGCGCCGAGCTCTCGCCGGCCAGCTCGAATCGGAAGGGGAAGGTACCGAGCATCTGCTCCATCACCGCGAAGACCTCGCGCGGGGGGGCCGCGGCCAGCAGGGTCCAACGTTCGGCCTCCCTGGCGAGCAGGGGCAGGCGGCGGGCATCGCGCGCCGCGAGCATGCGGCGCCGCAGGTCCTGCGCCCGCCCCACCATGCGCTCCGCCCGGCTCACCACCGACATCTTCCGAATTCTACGGGCAGGAGGTGGAACGGCCGCCTGCGAAGGTCGGTTCTTCACCAGATGCCAAACGGCCGTTTGCTCCATCTTCCCCGCGCCGTGGCGACCATGCTGGTGGATGCGCCTGGCGATCGTCTCCGAGAGCTTCCTCCCGCGGGTGAACGGTGTCACCCGGACGGTGATGGCGCTCACCGCGCACCTGCGCAGGCGTGGTCACCAGGCGATCATGCTGGCGCCTGGCGACGGGGTGCGAGAGCACGACGGGTTTGAGGTGGTCCGCGTCCGCGGCATCGGCACCGCCCTCTATCCGGACCTGACCATCTCCCCGCTCGCGCCCGGGATGCGCCGGCGCCTTCGCGATTTCGGCCCCGACGCGGTCCATCTCGCGTCGCCCGCGGCTCTGGGGGCGTGCGGAGTGAGGGTGGCGCGCCGCCTCGGCCTGCCCGTCATGGCCCACTACCAGACCGACCTGCTCGCGTACGCTCGCGCCTATGGGGGGTCAGCTCTCGCCCTGGTGGCCGCCGCGGCCGAGCGCCGCCTCCACAATCGCTGCACAGTGACCTATGCCCCGACCCCGGCCATGGCCGCGGAGCTGCGGCGGCGGGGCTTCGAACGGGTCCGGGTCAGCGGCCGCGGGGTGGACACGGCGCTCTTCCGGCCCGGCCGCCCGGGGGCTCGCGAGGCCGAGCACCTCTGGCCCGAGGGGACGGGCCCGCGCGTGCTCTGCGTCTGCCGGCTGGCTCGGGAGAAGGGCCTGGATCGGGTCGTGCGCATCGCCCGGGATGACCCGGAGCTCCGTTTCCTGGTGGTCGGAACCGGCCCGCTGGCGGAGGAGCTGCGGCGTGCCGCTCCCGACAACCTTCGTCTCGGCGGGCTTCTCGAGGGGGAGGCGCTCGCCGACGCCTACGCCGCCGCCGACATCTTCCTGCACCCGGCGGCCACCGAGACCTTCGGCCAGGTGATCCAGGAGGCGATGGCGGCGGGGCTCCCGGTGGTCGGCGTTCGTGCCGGCGGGGCCGGCTGGCTGGTGGAGGAGGGGCGGACGGGCTTCCTGGCCGAACCGTCCGGGGAGGGGCTGGGGGAGGTGCTCGCCGTGGCGGTTCGCCACCCCGACCTTCCGGCGGTGGGGGCCGCGGCACGGAGGACGGTCGCCGGGCGCAGTTGGGATGCCGTATTCGATGCCCTGCTCGAGGAGTACGCGGCGCTGGCGTGCGGGCGGAGCGAGCGGGCGGCGGCCTGACCCGCAGGGAGGAGCGAGGCGCGTCGCCTCGGGCGATCACGCGACCGGGTCAGACTCGGAGAGGGGAGCCGGGCCATCGACCGGCGGAAGCCGCGCAGGGGTCGGGTCGGATATGGCGTAGCGCTCGCACATGGCATCGAAGCGGCCGGCGGCGTGATCGTCGAGCCAATCGCGGCGTGCCGCGATGAGTGGGACCAGCACCTGCCGGAGGTAGTCGCCGCGGGCCATCCACTGGTAGTAGTCCCGGCCGCCGTGATGGTACGGGCCGTAGAGGCGCCCGCCGGGGAAGGTCGTGGTCAGCCAGCGAAAGAGCTTCTCGTGGCGGACGTGCATGCGCAGGGTGATCTGGGGCTGGCGCCCGTCCCCGCCGAAGTGCCCCTCCCCGACCAGGAGGCCGAGCAGGTATCCGACCGCTACATCGTCGGGCGGCGCGGGCCTGGACTCCACGGTTTCTGAGGGTAGCGTGTTCCACGGGGATCATGACGGTGAAACAGCGTTGGGTGTCCAAGACCCGAGGGCAAGTTCCACGGGGATCATGACGGTGAAACACGCTCCCACGGCGCTGCCGCCCCCCTCCCCGGCTGGGCTTCGCCCCGGCGCCGCATAATCTCGAGCCATGCCGCCGCTCGTCCTCGCCGTCGCCAACCAGAAGGGCGGCGTGGGCAAGACCACCACCGTGATCAACGTCGCGGCCCACCTCGCCGAGATCGGCCGGCGGGTCCTGATCATCGACTGCGACCCTCAGGCCAACGCCACATCCGGGCTGGGCGTGGCTCGTCGAGACATCCCCGCCAGCACCTACGACGTCGTGGTACTGGGCAGGCCGATCGCCGAGGCGCGCATGTCCACCTCCATCCCCGGCCTCGAGCTGGTCCCGTCGGACATCGCGCTGGCCGGCGCGGAGATCGAGCTGGTGGGCGTCGCCCGGCGCGAGAAGCGCCTCTCCTACGCGCTCGAGGCCCTCGCCGACGACCCGCTCGACTACGTTCTCCTCGACTGCCCGCCGAGCCTCGGCCTCCTCACCGTCAACGCGGTGGTCGCGGCCCGCGCGCTGGTCGTCCCCATCCAGTGCGAGTTCTACGCCCTGGAGGGCCTCGGCCTGCTCACCCACACCATCAGCCTGCTGCGCCGTGAGCTCAACCCCCAGCTCCGCATCGCCGGTATCGTCCTCACCCTTCACGACGGGCGCCTGACCCTCGCCACCCAGGTGGTGGACGAGGTGCGCAAGCGCTTCGGAGATCTGGTCCTCGAACCCGTGATCCCCCGCAACGTCCGGCTGAGCGAGGCGCCGAGCTACGGGCTTCCGATCACCTCCTACGCCCCGGGCTCGCGTGGGGCGGATGCCTACCGCGAGCTCGCCGTCCATCTCGATGCCCGGCTCCAGGCCGACACCGAGCTCATGGCCGCCCCCCTGCCGGCATGACCCCCGAAGCCACCGAGGGCCACCCTCCCGCCGCCGCCTCGCCACGGCGCCACGGTCTCGGCCGCGGCCTCGACGCCCTCCTCGCCAGCAGCGATCCCGCGCGCGACATGGGCAGCGGGGGCCCGGTCCTCATCGAGATCGACCCCTTCCGCGTCCGCCCCAACCCCGAGCAGCCCCGGCGCGAGTTCGACGCGGCCGCCCTCTCCGCGCTGGCCGCCTCCATCCGCCTTCATGGCCTCCTCCATCCCATCGTGGTGGAGCCGGACGCGCACGACTACCGCCTGGTCGCCGGTGAGCGCCGGCTCCGAGCCGCTCGGCAGGCGGGCATCGGCCAGATCCCCGCCATCCTGCGCCCCGCGTCCGAGTCCGGCCGCCACGCCCTGGAGATGGCGCTCAGCGAGAACCTGCTCCGCGAGGACCTCAACCCCATCGAGGAGGCGGCCGCCTACGCCCGCCTCGCGGACGCCTTTGGCCTCTCTCACGAGGCGATCGCCCTGCGCCTCGGGCGCAGCCGCCCAGCGGTCACCAATGCCATCCGCCTGCTCCAGCTCCCGGCGCCTCTCCAGGAGGCCGTCGCCTCCGGGGCTCTCAGCGCCGGTCACGCCCGGGCCATCCTGGCGGTACACGACGAGCCGGCGATGATCGAGCTGGGCCGCCGGGCCGTCGACGACGGCCTCACCGTCCGCGACACCGAGCGCCTCATCCAGGCGTACGCGGCCGGCACCCGGCATCTGCCGGGCCCAGGGACCGCAGCAGCAGCCGCGGTGCCGGTCCGGCTCTCGCCCGACGACGAGCAGCTCCGACGCGGATTCGAGCAGGCGCTGGGCCTTCCCGTCGTCCTGCAGCGCCGGCGCCGCGGTGGCCGGCTGCTCATCGACTTCGCCGCTGACGAGGACATCGACGCCCTCTACCGGCGCCTTGGTGGCCCTCCTCTCTAGACCACCACGCGTCTCCCGGCCCACCCCACCTCTGCCGGCGGAGGGGAGGGACGCGATCCGGACTGCCGGACGCTCCTCAGCCATCCCCCGCCGGCCCCGCGGCCACAGGCCGCCCGCCGCTCAGCCGACCGGCCGCTCCTGCCCGGTCAACCGAGCCTCGCAGGTGGCAGCGCTGAGGTTGGCCATGAAGGCCTCGATGTACTTCGGCCGCTCGGCCGGCTTGTAGTCGAGCAGGAAGGCGTGCTCCCAGACGTCCATCACCACCACCGGCTTGAACCCGGCGATGTTGCCGTCCTGGTGCAACGTGATCCAGTGATTGGAGAGGCGCCCGGTCGCCGTGTCGAGGTAGGTGACCGCCCAGCCCACCCCGCGCATCCCACCGATCGCGGTGAAGTCGCGCTTCCACGTCTCGATGTCGCCGAACGACTCCCCGATGGCCCGGCCGAGCGGCGACGAGCTGGAGATCTCCCCGCCTCCATCCCGGGTGAGGTTGTCGAAGTACCACTCGTGGAGGACCATGCCGTTGTACTCGAAGGGCAGCCTCCGGGTCAGCTCGTGGTAGGTGGGAGTCCCCGTCTGCCCCTTGCCGGCCAGATCCACGAGCTGGTCGGTCAGCAGATTCGTGTTTTTGACATACCCGGCATAAAGTCCGAAGTGGATCTCCAGGGTGTGGTCGGAGATCCCCTGCAGGCCGCTGAGCGGGAACTCCCTGGCCTTGTATGGGGAGAGGGTCAGAAGAGCCATCTGCTGCCTCCGCCTGGTGATGACCGGGCCGAGTGGCCGGCCGCCGATGGGTCCATTGTCGCAGCGTGGGGGGGTTGCACGGCGCGGCCGTATAATCGGGCGCCAGGCGGCGCGGGACCGCGCCCCTCGAGGGCCGTCGCGTTCCCAACCGCAGCACGGAGCAGCACCCGTCTCCACCCCACCCGCAGTTCCCCCGCCACCGGCGGCCTCGCCCGCCTCGCCCGCTGCCGAGCCCCCGCCGGTCCCGCTCCGCAGCGCCTGGTTCCGTGACCTCCTCGAGGTCCTGCTCGTCGCGGTCGTCCTGTACGCGCTGATCTGGACCTGCATCGAGACCGTCCGGGTGGACGGCGACAGCATGCGGAACACCCTGCAGAATGGCGATTTCCTGATCGCGAGCAAGATCTCGTACGTCTTCGGCAACCCGGCGCGGGGCGACATCGTGATCCTGAACCCCCCGCACCAATGCGAGGCCACGTCGGCCGATTACGTCAAGCGGGTGGTGGGCCTCCCGGGGGACAACATCGAGATCGACGCCGACACGAGCCCCGCCGAGCTGCTGGTGCAGCCGGAGGGAAGGGGGCCCTGGGACCGGGTCACCGAGCCGTACCTTCCCGGCGCGTGGGAGCAGGGGCCGGAGCTGCCGATCACCGGCAGCGGCGGCGCCATCAACCAGGTGCTGCACATTCCCTCCGGCGACTACTTCGTCATGGGGGACAACCGCGACTACTCCTGTGACTCCCGTTTCTTCGGGTTGGTCTCACGGAACCGCATCCTGGCCAAGGCCATCCTCCGGATCTGGCCGCTCGGCAGCTTCGGAGGCCTCGGTTCCGGACCCACGCTGGTCACGACCTCGACGCCCGCGCCACTGCCCGCCGGCTACTCCGTCGGCGGGCTGGTGCTGGTCGCCGCACCGCTCCGCCGCCGCCGGCGCGTCGGGCGGGAGCTTGCCCGCCTGCGGACGGGTGACCCCTCCCCGACCTGAGCCACCCGCGTGGGGCGGTTCGCCGTCTGGCGGCTCAGCCGCCCACGGTCCACTCGGCGACGGCGCTCTCCCAATCGATCAGTTCGCCGGGTCCGAAGAAGAGATCCACCTCCACGGCGGCCCGCTCCGGGGAGTCGCTGCCGTGAACGACGTTGGTCCCGATCGAGACCGCCAGGTCGCCACGGATGGTGCCGGGAGCGGAGGCGGCGGGGTTGGTCGCGCCCATCGTCGAGCGGACGATGGCCACCGCGCCCGGACCCTCCCACGCCATCGCGACGACGGGTGCCGAGGTGATGAAGCGGACGAGTCCGGGGTAGAAGGGTTTGCCGACGTGCTCCGCGTAATGGCGCGAGGCCAGGGCCTCGTCGATCCGCATCAGCTTGAGGCCGACCAGGTGCAGGCCTCGGCGCTCGAGCCGGGCGATGACGTCGCCGACCAGTCCGCGCTGAACCCCGTCGGGCTTGACCAGTACGAGCGTGCGTTCCACGGTCATGACCTCTCGTTCCACTCCTTGATCAACATCGGGTCGCTATCCCCCTCCACTCGATGTGGCCTTCTGCTCACGCGGGCCGCGCCAGCGCGGTCTCGAAGCGCTCGGGCTTCGCGAAGGGCCCGATGACCGCCGCTCGGAGCCCGCGCCGCAGAACCTCTCCCGCCATCGTCCGCAGCTCCTCCGCGGTGACGGCGTCGATGGCCGCGATGACGTCGCTGGCGAGCAGCACCTCGTCGGCGAGCAGCTCCTGCTGGCCCAGGAACTGGCTCATCGCCCCCGTCCCCTCCAGGTGGAGGAGGAGGCGTCCCTTGGCGTACTCCTTGGCCCGACCCAGCTCGTCGGCCTCGATCGGCTGTTCCGCGAGGCGGACCAGCTCCCCGACCGCGACCCTCACCGCCTCCACCGCCCGGCGGGGCTCGCAACCGATGTAGATGCCGAGGCAGCCGGTGTCCCGCAGCTTGGCCGCGAAGGAGTGCACGTCATAGGCGAGCGCCCGCTCCTCCCGCAGCTCCTGGAAGAGGCGGCTGGACATCCCCTCGCCCAGCACGACGTTCAGCAGGTCGAGGACGGAGCGGCGCTGGTCCAGGTAGGAACAGGCGTATCCACCGAGAATGACGTTGGCCTGCTCGTTGCGTTTGTTGACGAAGCGGAGCGCGGTGCCGGACGCCTCGACGGCCACTGCGGGCCCGTCCACGACGGCGTCCCCCAGCCGGCCGACGCACCGCTCGACCACATCCTGGGCCTCCGCGGGCACGACGGCGCCGGCCACGCTCACCACCAGCCGGCCGGGCCGGTAGTGGCGGCCGAGGTGATCCCTGCAGGCGTCAACGTCGAAGCTCCGCACCGTCTCCTCGTTGCCGGCGATATCCCAGCCCAGCGGCTGGTCCGGGTACATCACCTCGTCGAAGAGGGTGCCGATGTGATCCTGGGGATTGTCCAGGCTCATCCGCAGCTCCTCGATCACGACCTGCCTCTCCTTGGCAACCTCGCCGGGATCGAGCACCGGGCTGAAGGCCATCCCACCCAGCACCTCGCAGGCCAGCGCCATGTGCTCGGACGGCACCTTCGCGTAGAAGACGGTGGCCTCCTTGTCGGTGGACGCGTTGATGGACCCGCCCACGCTCTCGATCGCCTCCGACACGGCGCGGGCGGTCGGGAAGCGCCCTCCGCCCTTGAACACGACGTGCTCGATGAAGTGGCTGAGCCCGGCGGTCGCCCCGACCTCGTAGCGGGAGCCGACCCCGAACATGAAGGCGACGGCGGCCGACCTCCGCTCCCGCATCGGGGTGGCGATCAGTCGAGCCCCGCTCGGCAGCCGGTGCAACTCG
>JBEKAP010000019.1:0-17509 GCA_050015875.1 Candidatus Dormibacteria bacterium
ATGCGCTCGGCGTGGGCCGCCTGGGCGACCGCCAGCAGCCGCGAGCGCAGCACCCGCCAGGCGACGTCGCGGTTCTGGTGCTGGGAGCGCTCGTTCTGGCAGGTCACCACGATCCCGGTGGGGATGTGGGTGAGGCGAACCGCGGAGGACGTCTTGTTGACGTGCTGACCGCCGGCGCCGCTCGAGCGGTACACATCCTCGCGGACGTCCTTGGGGTCGATCTCGACGGAGACGGTGTCGTCGACCTCCGGGGTCACCTCCACCAGGACGAAGCTGGTGTGGCGGCGGTGCGCCGAGTCGAAGGGGCTGAGCCGGACCAGGCGGTGGACGCCCCGCTCCGACTTGAGCAGACCGAACGCGCGGCGGCCCTCCACCCGGATGGTCGCCGACTTGATGCCCGCCTCCTCGCCCTCGGCCTCCTCGATGAACTCGACGGACATCCGGTGGCGCTCCCCCCAGCGGAGGAACATCCGGAGCAGCATCTCGGCCCAATCCTGGCTGTCCGTCCCCCCCGCCCCACTCTTGACCGAGAGGAGCGCGGGGTTGTCGGTGTAGGGGTCGCTGTAGAGGAGATCGACCTCACGGGCGCCCAGCTCCTTCTCGATGTCGTCCAGCTCGGCGCTCAGCTCGGCGGTCATGGCGGGGTCGCCGCCCGGCTCGTCGCCGCCGGCCTCCTCCCCCATCAGGTCGGCCAGGTCACGGGCGTCGGCGGCCCGGCGGGTGAGCGCCTCCCAGCCGGACAGCTCCTCCCGGATGTGGGCGAGCTCCTGGGTCAGGGCCGCGGCGCGGCGGGAGTCGTCCCAGAGCGCGGGATCGGCGACCTGGGCCTCCAGGGCGGCAACGCGGGAGCGTCGGGAATCCAGGTCAAAGGTGGCCCTGTAGCTCGGCTACACGGGCTGCGACCTCCTTGGCTCGGACCGACAACTCGCTCATGGCGTCGTGGAGTGTACCCGCTGGCCGGCCGGGCAGACGGCAGGGGTGGTTATGTGCGGGCGGGGAGGGACGTAGAGACTCCAGGAGCGGTGCGATGTATGCGAGCTGGTACTTCGCGAGGCTGTTCGCGGTGGCGAGGTCGGGTCTGCGGCGACGCACGATCGCCGGTGTCGTCGGGGTCGCCATGGCCTGGTGGATCGCGGGGGCGCTCCCGGCGTTCGAGGGAGGGGAGGTGATCTCGGCGCCGGACTGCCGGGCCGTCGTCATCCCTGCGCCCTGCCCCCCATCCCAGGTCTGCGCCGATGGCGGCTCCGTCAGCCAGCCCCGGTGCGCGCCGTCCCCGTGGCTTCCGATCTGGCCCCCGGGCCAGATCATCGCGGCCCCCGGGGCAGTCAACTTCTCCGGGATCGATCCGGGGCCGGTCCCGGGGATGGTGCCGGCGGCCCTGCCGGGATCCATCCCATGGCAGGACGAGCCGAATTTCAGCTTCTCGGCACGCGCTGTGACGCCACCATGAGGAGGGAGAAGACGAGGGCGGCGATCGCCCCCACCAGGGCCAGGTAGAACCCGGCTCCGTACGCGACGCTCAAGCCCGGGCTGGGCCAGCCGAGCACCCGGGTGGTGGCATTGACACCGTCGACGATGACGAGCGCCCCCGCGGCCAGCGCGAGCACGAGCGAACCGAGGGCGGTCTGGCGGCGGGAGGTGACGAGCAGGGCGAAGGAGGCGGCGGTCACCACCCCGGCGATCGCCAGCACGAGCACCCTCCACCCATCCACGCCGCCCAGGAGGTCACCGGAGGCCCGGTTCGTCGAGGTGATGAGCGGGCAGGACTGGCAGGTGATGTGGGCGAAGGGAAGATAGACGGCCACGACCATAAGGACAAAGCCCAGGAGAGCACCCGCGCCCGACCATCCGCCACCCAGCGCTGCCTGCGCCGGTGGGGAGACCGCACCGCCACGAACCGACCGCCTGCTCATCGCGGGGTGGAGTGTACGGCTGGTCTGCCCACACCAGGGTTGTGCGGCCACCTCCGAGTCGGCCCTACGACGGGAGCGCGCGTCATGCCCATGGCGAGGGCGCCCACTCTAAGACATGGACCGGCCGGGTTGCCAGGTCCACCGACCAGCCGGCCGGGCGACTCCTGCCGATGTCTGCTTCACCAAGACGGGTAGGACCGGGTGCCGACAGGCACCCGGTCCTACTGGCATGTCCGCTGACGATGACAGCACACGATGGCCACTTCGCGGGATCAGGTCGTCTGAATAGTCTCGACCTTCCTGAACCACCAAACGATGTAGGGGAGGAACACCGCTAGGAGAACAAGGCCTTTGCGCATGCCGAGGGAACTCGGGAGCACCGCGATGAGCACGAATGCCGCCAGCAGCACCGCACCGTCGCTCAGGGTGACCCACGTCCTGACCCGCCGCTCCGTGATGAGGTGGTATTTGAAGCCGACCAGGGAGAACCCGACGACGGCGATCACGAGCGCAATCAAAGACAAGCCAACGTCCGTCGATCCGTCGTGGGAGTGTGGCGGGAAACCGACGGTCGCGGCACCGTAGAGAGAGCCAAACGCCAGCGTGTACCCCCACGCCGATACCGCGCGCAAGCTCATCTGGATTTCCTCATCAGACCTTCCGCATCTTACCGCTAAGGGCGATCAGCTGCACCCACACCAGAGCTCAGTATCGCGATGTAAGGGATGATCCAGTTCCATCCGATACCGATCGAGATTCCCCTGCCCGAACCGACTGCCGCAAACACGTTTTCGACCGTGCTCTCGAGACTGGGTGCATTCAGTAGGCCAAGGATCACGCCAACCACCGTGCCAATGGCCCCCCCATGAGGCTGCCGATCGCGCTGAGCGCCGCGGCGATCGCCCAGGCCCCCATGCAAGCCGCACCATACAGGAAGTCCCACACATCGCTGTTTGTGAACTAGATCCTCCAGTTGCTCACTGAGAGATCAAGAGAAGCTTTCCGGGCCTGTGCGGGCGCAGGCTTGTAGGCAGCGTCCACGGTGACAAACGGCTTGTTGTACGCACTGCGCACGAAGTCCGCAACAGCCGCCGGGGTTCCGACCGCCGACCCGAAGATGGGGGAAGCCACGCCCGCAGCGGCCGATTTCTCGATACTCGCCCCCTCGGCGGCGGCCTGCGCGGCGAAGGTCAGAATCGACTGGACGCTCTCGACCTGTGCCGTTGTGAGGCTGTCCTCACCTTGCAGGGTGGCGATCGGCGTCTTCAGGGCCAGGGTCCCGTTCACGCTCGTGAACTGGCTCCAGAGGCTCTTGGTATCCAGGAAGCCGAACTTCTGGGTCACCAGCGTCATCTGCGCGCTGGTCGGCTGCAGAGTGGTCGTCGTAGAAGTGCTGGAAGGTTGGGATGACTGTCCGTCCGCCAGAACTCCCTGGGTCGAAGCCACGAAGACGGTCACCGCACCAGCGATCACCGCGCCTCCCACCAGCCCCCGGCGTCCGATGAAACCCACTAGCTTGTTGGTCATGCCGATCTGCCTCCTTCTTCCGGATAGATTTCCGAAGGATGGCGCCATCGGCGGTGGCTCGCCTTCCCCCAACCTCGCCATAGGCGCCAGGGGCCAGGTGAGCGGGTCTGACTATGACGGGATTGGGCAACGATATCTTTCACACACCACGACCGCCGTGCCGGGTGACCGGCCGTGAGGCGGCGCCTAACCGATGACGCGCTCGAAGTAGTCGAGGATCGTCGTGACCTCATCGGTGAGATTGAGGATGTCGTCTATGGGCAGGAGACTTTTGCCGAAAGCTACCGTCATGGGCAGGCGACGATTCACGCGCACGTGTGGGTGGACGGTGGGGGGCTCGACCCGCAGCGACACAAGCTCTGTGCGACCTGGAGGTATGGGCCAGGGGATTCTCTTGGAGGGAGGGTCCGCGTACATGATATCGACGTACTGAGCCCCGAAGGGCAACGGGTCGAAGGCGAGAAGCCAAGGCAACAGATCGTCGGGTGCCACTCCGACGACGGTAGTTACCAGCAGATTGTGTTTGTCTGTGTTAGAGAGGCTAGCCAACTCAGCAAGGGCGGAGTAGAGAATCCGGTGCGCTCTACGATACGGCTGGAGTGCCTTGATGGTCGCCCGCTCTGTCGGATTTACGCCGCGCAGCATCGCCTGCCATCGGTTCCTCCGGTCTTTCCACTGTTTCGGGTCCCGGTCAACTTTGTCGGAGTAGATGGGGAACTGATTTCGATCAGTGGGGTCATTCCCCTCTGCAAGAACCAGTTGGCCGACCAAGTGATCGAGGGCGGACCTGAGATCGTGAACGATCTCGCCGATGATCACAGCGAACCGAAGGGGAGCGTCCTCCCCGCCGTTTATGAGGGCGTAGCTCCAGCGCTGCGTCTCTGCATCGAAACCGAACCAGAGATCCTGAGGCTGACTTTCGATCCAGGGTCCGATTTCAGCTTGCAGGGAGTGGAATTGCTCAAGGGCACGGTCGACTTTGGCCCGCGCCCCGGCAAGCGACGCAGTCCGGGCCTCCGTCGTCGCCACGCGCAACCGCCTAGTGAGGCTCAGTAGGTGGTGGTCGCCTCGTTCGTTTCTTCTCCGCCCGCAGGCGCGCATCAATCTCTGTCTTGGGGATGCTCAGGAGGCTCCGAACCGTCCCTTCGAATTCTCGCTGCGCGTCCTCTGGCGAGGCGGGCAGCTTCTCGGGCTCGCCGCCGCTGCTTCTCGTCACGCTTGACTACCAATCAGATCGGCGTAGGTCAGACGGCGCCCCGGGATGCGGCGCATCGCGTCTACGAAACGGGCAGTATCCGTGTCTCCGCGGGAGTTGAACCGATAGGTCGCTTCGGCAAGGTAGCGGTCCAAGTGCTCAGGCTCAACAGAGTGGTGGGTTCCGTAGATCATCCGTTTAAACAGGGACCAGAAGTTCTCGATCCCGTTCGTGTGGATGTGCCCTTCCACGTACCGCTCCGAGTGGTCAATTACGTGGTGGACGTACTCCGCTCCGAGACCCTTGTACGAGGCGAGTTGGTCGGTGTAGAGCGTCGTTCCGGGCGCGACGTTCTGCCGCACCTCGGCCTTCAGGACCTTCCCGTGGCGGGTTGGGACCATCTTGGCCCTGACCTCTCCGTGGCGCTCCAGGAGCCCCATGACGGCCACCTTTCCGAGTGGTCCCCAGGGCTGGGGCCGACGCTTGTCAGCGTGCTTGAACTTTTCCTTCCCACCCATGAAGGTCTCGTCGGCCTCAACCTCTCCCGAGAGGGGCGCCACGGGGTCCGTTTCCAGAGCGAGGCGGATGCGGTGTCCCATGAACCAAGCCGTCTTCTGGGTGACGCCGAGATCGCGGGCGAGCTGGTGGGAAGACCGACCCTTCTTCCCCGCCGAGTAGAGCCAGATGGCCGGCAGCCATTTGGAGAGGGGGATCGCAGAATCCTCGAAGATCGTCCCCTTCTTGACGGAGAACTCCTTGCGGCAGGCTCGGCAGCGCCAGAGCGACCGGGTCCGAATGAAGCCGACGTTCTCAGACCGGCAGGCGATGCAAGTCACCCCGTTCGGCCACCGCAGGGCCGCCAGGAAGTCGCGGCACACGCCCTCGTCTTCGAAGTAGCGGGCCGCCGCCAGGAGGGTGGTGGGGAATGTCTCTGTCGTCATGAGGTGAGTGTACTACCTAGCCGTAGGTGTGTCAAGTGCCTACGGTGAGCCGCGTGCCGACTTGGGACCTAGACGAACATGGGTTCTACTGCCCCGGAGACTGGACCCGGGCGCAGCTTATCCGCTTCGCCAACGAGATGGACCCCCATGTCCCGGAGGGTCGTGAGACCGCCATCGACCTTGGCATCGTCCGGGCGGTCAAGACCCTCCGAGACTATGGAATCGAGACGTTCGAATCCTGCGAAGGGGGCCGCGGGCACGCCTTCTCTGAACCGACCGTCCGGTTTGCCGGGAGGGCCGCCGAGGGTTGGCGAGCACTAAGCGTCTGCCTGACTTACGGCTTCCCGGTCTCCGATCTTCGGCGCTACTGGACCATTGCCACGAACGGGGAACCATCCGGTCCCGATTGGGAGCTGGTCTTTCGCAGGAGACTTACTTGACGGCTGCCTTTCGATCGCACTCCTTGCACGGTCTACGGCCGACGCCTTTGCCGGAGACGTCGTTGTGATCCCGCTTGACCTTCTGGCCGTATTCGCACTCGCTCCGGTAGTGGTAGACGGCCTTCCGCTCGTCCCCGTAGATATCCAAGTCCGTGTCCGTGTAGAACGGGTCTACTTCGCTCATTTGGGAAGCCCCCTAGCCCAGACGGTTTTGGGGTGCAGTCTACGCCGGGGTGAGGGGCACCAGGGTGCGTCAGGTATATCGTTGCCCGGGATTGTGTAGCGCCAGGCCGCGCCACCCGTCTCAGTCGATGTCGCGGAAGCGGCGCCCGTGCTTGACGGCGTTGCGCACCCCGGCGATCAGCTCCTCGGTCGGGGTGTCCTTCAGCAGGTACCCGACCGCGCCGGAGCGAAGCGCCTCCTTCACCCGCTCCTTGCCGGAGAAGGAGGTCAGCATCAGGACCCGGGTGTCGGGGCACGACTTGAGGAGGAACCGGGTGGCGTCCATGCCGTCCATGTTGGGCATGGAGAGGTCCATCAGGACGATGTCGGGCTCGTGCTTCAGGCTCATGGTCACCGCCTCGACCCCGTCGGAGGCCAGACCGACCACCTGGATGTCCTCGGTCCGGTCGAAGATGTCGGCCAGTCCCTGGCGGACGACCGGATGGTCGTCGACGATGAGGAGCCGGATCTTGCCGCTGCTGCCCATGAGCGCAAACCTCTACATACGCTGCCGTCCCCTACCTCGGCAGGGCGAATTGTAGGTCGGCGCCCCCCCCGCCGCCGCGGTGTGACGCGAGAGCGACCGGACCGTGCTCGCCCGTTAACCCCCCGGCACCGTACCGGTCGATGTCCAGCCGGCTCAGGGGGTGGAGGTGGTGCTCAGCCGGGCCCGGCCCGAAGGACTCCTACTCCCGGGTCTGCCCGCGGCTGGCGGGCCGGCCTCCGCGCCCCGGAGGTCCGCGTCCATCTGCCCGTCGGAACCACCGTCATCCGGGGCCTCGACGGGGCCCAGACCAGGCATGGGGCGACCGGCGTCGGCATCCTCCGACGGCCGGGACGGCAGCATCGGGATCGAGAGCTTGATCGTGGTGCCCTTGCCCCGCACCGACGTGATGGTCAGCTCGCCACCCCCGTCCCGCACGGTCTGACCGAGCAGGCCGAGACCGGCGTGACCCTTCTTGCGCCGGTCGGCCCGCTCCGCCGCGGAGAACCCGCGCCCGTCGTCCCGTATCGAGGCGATCAGCCGACCACCCTGAGGGCGCACGTTCACCCAGACGCTGTGGCACTGAGCATGCTTGACCACGTTGCGCAGCGCCTCCTGCACCACCCGGTAGACGAGCCTCTGGTGCCTCTGATCCAGGGGTTCCTCGGTGCACTCGAGCACCCAGGAGATCTGCTCCCGGTCGAGCCGGGTGAGGAGCTGGCGCAGGGCTGACGAGAGACCCTCCTCGTCGAGGAGGGGCGGCGCCAGCTCGATCATGAGGGTCCTCAACTCCTGGACCGCACCTCCGGCCAGCTCGCGCGTGTAGCTGAGAAAGGCCTCGACACCCTCCGGTGACGAGACGGCGGAGTCGCCGTCGGAGAGGCGGCCCAGGAGGGCGCTGGAGCGCAGCAGCAGGCCGGTGACGTCCTGGATGACGCTGTCGTGAAGGTCGGCGGCGATCCTCTTCCGCTCGACCTCCGACGCATCCGCCGCGCGCCGAAGTGCTCTCGCCTCCCGGCGGAGGAGCCCCTCCCGTTCACGACGCTGTGCCTCCTCGGCAAGAGCCTGCTCGTGGGTGCGCCGCGCGAGGGTGACCAGCGAGCCCTGCACCAAGGCCAGGGGCAGCAGCAGACTTACGATCCCGAAGGTCCCCTCCTTCTTGTAGAGGAGGGTTGCTCCGGCAGCGGTGATCCCAAAGAGAAGGGCGATGGCCGACGTGCGTACGAGGGTCCCGAGCCACCTGCGGAACTCAGACGGCTCCCCAGCCAGCGAGACGACGGCGGCCAGGAGGCTGTGATTGACAATCGTCTCGGCGACCGCTCCCGCCGCTCCACCGAGGGCCAGAACGATCGCGCCGGGGTCCGTCCCGACGGCGTGACGGAACACCAGCCAGGCTGCGGTGTCCGCGAGGAAGTGGTCCCCGACGTTGAAGATGGTCCGGAATGCCCCTGGCCGCCGTCGCAAGGCCGAGCCGGCGGATTGGCCGATAGCCATGGCGAGAATCGCAGGGGGCCCGATCGCGAAGCTGAAGGCGAGGTGGAAGAATCCTGACGCGGACCAGCGCCCCTGGACGCCTCCGAAAGTGGGAATCGCATAGGCGGCCATGACGGCGACCAACGGGCCGGCGACCGCTGCGGCGCCCCAGTCGCCTCTCCACGGCGTCACCATCAGGGCGAGCAGCCCGGCCGCAACCCAGGTGGCCGCGACGAAGAGCACCAGAGGTGGGCGCACCCGCACCGGCCGGGTCGGCGCCCACTCGGGCAACGCCCACAGGGCACGACCGAACCGCCCGACGGCGGAGCGTAAGCGCGTCGCCATGCCTCCGGCCACGCGGCAAGACTACGACGGGAGCCCCGCACTGGCCGCGATGTGACCGCGTCGTGGTGAGGACGTCGCACGCTGACCCGGGCAACCCGATGGCCGACCCCACGGAGCTGCGGCTCCCGAACGTGACGGAGGTGTCACGGCCGTGTCGCGGCGATCGGCTCTGGTGGGGCGGGCACAACAGCACTGTTGCCGGTATGCAACCGGCTCTTCACAAGCGCGACCCCGGCGGAGCATACTTCCGTTCGAAACGGAGGTCAGCCACCTCCGGCCTTGGGAATCGAGGGATGACCATGTACCACACGTCCGACTGGTAGTCGCTCGCGTCCTTCGACACTCCCCGGAAATGGGGTGTGCCGGCGAGGGTGCCCGGTCCGGTCGCCGGCCGGCACCCTCGCAGTTGGGGGGGGATTAGCGGAGAATGCGGCGATGCGCCGAGGCTCGGCGGTGCGCTTCTTGGCCGGGGTCGGCGTCTCTGCCTTCGGCGACTGGCTGACGACGTTTGCCCTCGCGGTGGTTCTCTACCGCGAGACCGGCAGCTACGCGGCCACAGCCGCGTACTTCCTGGTCCGGGTGGCTCCTCGGCCCCTGGGGGCGTGGCTGGGTGGGCCGTTCGGTGACCTTATCAGTCCTCGCCGCGGCATCCTCGCGGCGGCGCTCACCCAGGGGTTGATCACTGCGGCCCTGGCGATCCCTCTTGGGCTCGATCGCGCCCTCTGGGCGATCTACGTGCTGGCCGGGATGTCCCAGCTGGTGGGTGGGTCGTGGCAGCCACTCACCGCTGCGGTGATGGCGAGGCTCGGCACTGGCGAGAACCGGCACACGCTCAACCTCGTGTACACGGGCCTGAGCGGCGGAGCGATGCTGGTCTCGCCGGCCATCGGTGCCCTTCTGCTGCCCTCACTTGGGGCGGTGCCACTGGTCCTCACCGACGCCGCCACGTTCGCTGTCGCCGCACTCCTCTTCGTCTCGCTGCCGGCGATGCCCGCGCACGTGAAGCGTCGCCCCAGCCTCCGGAGCGCCGCGTTCGACGGTTTCATCGCGGTGTTCCGCCAGCGAATGCTTCGGATCATCGCTCTGGGTGCCTTCTCCTCCACGGTGGCCATCACGGCACTCCAGGCGGCTCTGCCAGCACTTGCCTCGCTAAGGTTTGGCAACTCGGCCGACGCCGGCCTCCTCTACGCGTGTGTGGGACTGGGGAGCATCGCCGGCTCGCTGATCGTACTCTGGCCGCCCCTCCGCCGTCCGGGGGTCATCCTGCCCGGGATCGCCTGCGAGATTGCCGGGATCGGCGCAGTGGCGGTCGCCGGAGCGCCGGCGGTGGACCTCCTGATCCTGATGGCCAGCACGGCGACGGCAAGCCTCGCCCAGGTCGAGGGCGGGGTGGTGGTTCAGAGTCAGGCCCCGGACACCGTCGGACGCATCCAGGGCGCGGTCTCCACCAGCCGCTACCTGGGGATGTCCGGTGGCGCGGCACTTGCCCTGGTCCTCGCCGTCACCGTGGAGAGCCGCTGGCAGGTGCTGGTCATGATCCTTGCCATCGGCGGCCTGATCGTGCTTGGCCTGTCCGCCCTGGGCCCCCGCGCCACCCCGACGGCCTCGACAACCGCACAGGTCGTGTCCGCGCTGAGTGAGATCCCCGATTAGGGCGATCAGAGCCCTCTCCGACGCCGTGCTACGATCGATCAGGGGAACCCAGCGGGTCGACAGCTCGCCGAGCGCGACCGTGCGAGAGCCCGAACGAGCGCGGCCGGCGGACAGGGGGATGTCTGGAGATGCTCACGGCTCAGCCGGATCGCAGACTGCGAGCCCGGCGCTCCGGCGCCGGGATCTTCGCCTGCATGCTCGCCGGGGCCATGGTGGCGGCCTGCGGCACCTCATCGAGCCCTTCCCCCGGGTCCTCGCCGCCCGCCGGGGGCACGCTGATCCCGACGTCGTCACGGTCCTCTCCGACCTCGGGGCCGACGACGCCCACCCCGTCCGCCACCGCAGGCACCTGGTCGGCGGCCGACAGCATCGACCCGGGACTCGACGTCGTCGCGGTGTCCTGCCCCTCGGCCACCGATTGCGTCGCCGTGGACAGCACCGCCGGGGGCAGCGCCAACCCGGGCAACGCACTCACCTACGACGGCTCGTCGTGGTCGGCCCCCCAGGCCATCGACTCCCCCAACAGCCTGGTCTCGGTCTCCTGCCCCACAGCCGGCTTCTGCGCGGCGGTGGATGACGCCGGCAATGCCCTGACCTACAGCGGCGGGGCGTGGACGCCCTTCATGGGCGTCGACTCGAGCGCCCAGTTCGAGGCGGTCTCCTGCGCCTCCGCATCCTTCTGCGCAGCCGTGGACAACTCGGGCAACACCTACACCTTCAACGGCTCCGCGTGGTCCGCCGCGGTGCAGGTCGACTCCACCCAGGGCATCCTCACCGCGGTCTCGTGCCCCACGGCCTCCTTCTGCGTCGCCGTGGGGGGCACGGGCGCCTTCGTCTTCAACGGCGCCAGCTGGTCCCCGCCCAGCACGCTCGGGGCCGGCGAGGACACGGGGACCGGCCCCCCCGACGGGGTCTCCTGCACCTCGCCGTCCTTCTGCGTCGCGGTCGGAACGGACGGAGGCGTCTACACGTACCACGGCGGCTCCTGGGCGACCAGCACCACCGTGGATGTCCTGGACGGGGTATCGGGAGGCGGTCTTGCCGCGGTGTCGTGCACCTCCTCGTCCTTCTGCATGGCAGTGGACCAGGACGACAACCGCTCCGTGACCTTCAACGGGACCACCTGGTCGGCGCCGACCCTGCTGAGCAACGGGTACGGGCTCGCCGCCGTGTCCTGCGCGTCGAGCAGCTTCTGCGTCGCCGTGGACGACAACGCCGATGCCTTCACCTGGCACAGCTGAGGGGATGACCTGGCCATCAACGGAGTACACCTGCTCTTTTTCTCCCCGGAGGCGGAGGCGCTGCGCGCGACGCTCCGGGACGGGTTCGGCTGGCCTCACGTGGACGCCGGCGGCGGCTGGCTGATCTTCGCCACCCCACCGTCGGAGATCGGCGTCCACCCCGCCGAGAAGCCCGGCCACGAGATCTCGCTGACCTGCGACGACCTGGGCGCGACCGTCGCCGGCCTCCGGGCCAGGGGCGTGACCGTGCGCGGGGAGCCGGAGGAACGGCGGTTCGGCCGCGCCGTCACCCTGGTCCTGCCCGGAGGCGTCGAGGTCCTCCTGTACCAACCGACCCACCCCTCACCGGCCGGCGGTCAGGAGTAGCGGCGCCGGGCGAGCACTGCGATCCAGGGTGCGTCGGGGTGGCGGCGAACCGCCTCTCCCTCGCCGGCGGATCAGCCCGCCGCGGTCACCCGGCCCGCTGGTGCCGGATCAGCCGCCCGAGGCGCCGGCGTGAGCCGGCCACCATGGCCAGCCCCGCGACGACCAGGAGCAGTCCACCGAGCGGCCAGGGCGCCCGACCGCCGCTCAGGCCCGTGTCCGGGACCGGCGGGGCCGCGGCCACGATGCCATCCGCGGAGGCGATCTCCGTCGCGGCGTCGATGTCGCCGGGTGCTCCCACCGTCGCCGTGTTGGTGATCTCCGTCCCGGCGAGACCGGTCACCGCCACCCGGATGTCAAAGGTGGACGTCGTGCCGGCGACGACCGGCGCGCTGTCGAGGCAGGTCACGGTCTGGCCCGCGGCCGCGCAGCTCCAGGCTCCCGCGGTCCCCACCGTGCTCGACACGAAATTGAGGCCGGAGGGCAGCGGGTCGCTGAGGGTCACCGGCGCGGCGGAGTCCGAGGGGCCGGCGTTGGTGACGGCGAGCTCGTAGGTGGCGTCCTCCAGGTCCTGGAGCGGGCCGACCAGGGTCTTGGTGAGGGAGAGGTCGGACACCCGGTCGCTGGTCGTCGGATCGCTCGCCGTGTTGTCGTCGAGCGCGGGATCCGGATTGGGGCCCTCGACCAGCGCTACGTTGGTCAGGGTCCCGATCGCGCCGGAGGCGACCGCCACGGTCAGCGACAGGCCCGGGGCATCGCCCGCGGCCACGATCGAGGTCGCGAGCGTGCAGGTCGCGGTCAGCTCGACGGCGGCGCAGCTCCAGCCGGTCCCCGCGGCGCTGACGTAGGTCTCCCCGGTGGGCAGCGTGTCGGTGACCACCACCCCGGTGCCCGAGTCGGACGGACCGGCGTTGTGGACACCGATGGTGTAGGTGCCGTCGAGGCCGGCGGTGAAGTCACCGGCGTGGGTCTTGGTGATGGAGAGATCGGAGCTGTGCGCCAGTGTGGTGGTGTCGCTCCCGCTGTTGTTCTCCGGGTTCGGGTCGTCTGTCATCGAGGAGACCGACGCCGTATTGGTGACCGAGCCGGTGGCATCCGACGCGATGTCGACGGTGAGATCGATGGCGGCGGCGTCCTGGCCGCTCGGGAGGTCGGTGGCATCGGTGCAGGTCACCACCTGCAGGTCGTCGGCGCAGGTCCACCCGGTCCCGGTCGCCGAGCCGAAGGTCTCCGACGCCGGGAGGGTGTCGCTGACGACGATCGGCTCGGCGGCGTCGGATGGCCCGATGTTCCCCACCGCGATCTCGTACGAGCCGTCGTTCCCGGCGGTGAAGGTCCCCTGGTGGGTCTTGGTCACCCAGAGATCGGCGGAGGTCACGATCGAGGTGGGGTCGCTGCTGCTGTTGTTGTCCGCGTCGGGATCGCTCGTCGCCGACGTGACCGACGCCGTGTTGGTCACGTCGGTCGCGGTCTGGGACGGCGCGGTGCTGACCACCACGGAGATGGCCACGGCGGTGTCGCCGGCGGGCAGGGGCGCCAGCGCGACGCAGCTCACGTCGTTGCCTGAGGACCCGGTGCAGTCCCAGGAGCTGCCGCCCGACGCCGACACCAGGGTGAAGGGGGCGGGCACCTGGTCGGTGACGGTGGGAGGCAGGGCGTCAGACGGCCCGTTGTCGGTAACCGTCAGGGCGTAGGTCCCGTCGCTGCCGGCGGTGAAGTCGCCGGTGTGGCTCTTGGTGATGGCCAGATCGGCGGAGGTGTCGATGGTGGTGGTGTCGGTGGCGGTGTCGTTGTGCGGATTCGGGTCGGAGGTCGGGCTCGAGACGCTCGCCGTGTTGGTCACGGAGGCCGACTCCAGCGCCGGCGAGATGGCCACGGTGAGATCGATGGTGGCCGCCGAGGTGCCGGCCGGCAGGTCCGTCCCGTCGGTGCAGGTCACCACCTGCTCATCGGCTGAGCAGTCCCAGCCCGCGCCCGTCGCTCCGACGTATGTCTCGCCGGACGGCAGGGTGTCGCTGACGACGATCGGCTCCTGCGCGTCCGACGGCCCGGCGTCGCTGACCCCGAGGTGGTACACCCCGTCGTCCCCGGCCGTGAAGGGGCCGTCGTCGGTCTTGGTGATGCTGAGGTCGGCGCTGGTGGTCGACGAGCTGGTCGTGCTGCTCGTGTTGTTGCCGGCATCGGGGTCGGGGGTCGTCGAGCTGACGCTCACCGTGTTGGTGATGGACTGCGGCGGCACGTCGCTCGCCAGCAGCACGGTGAGCGTCACCGTCGTCTCCGCGCCGTCGGTGATGGCGGTGGCGTGAGTGCAGGTCACCGTTCCCGAGCTCGCGCCGCAGTCCCAGCCGGTCCCGGTCGCGCTGACGTAGGTCTCGCCGGTCGGCAGCGCGTCGGTGAGGGTCACGGTTCCGGCCGCGTCCGAGGGCCCGTTGTCGGTGACCGCCAGAGCGTAGATGGCGTCCTGGCCGGCGACCAGGGAGCTGGTCAGCGTCTTCACCACCTGCAGGTCCGCCGACTGGGTGGTGCCCGCGTCGTCGGTGCTGATCTCGCCGGCGGGCACCGGGTCGGTGGTGGGCGAGCTGAGCGTCGCCGTGTTGGTCAGGGTGGAGACGGTCACGCCCGACGCGATGGCGACCGTCACCGTGAAGGAGGTCGACCCGCCCACGTCGAGCACGAAGGAGGAGGAGGTGCTGCAGGTGACGGTCCCCGCCGAGGCCGAGCACGACCAGGCGGTGCTCCCGCCCCCGCCGCTCACGAAGGTCTCGCCGCTCGGCAGAGGGTCGGTGACCGTCAGGGGCCCGCCCGCATCCGAGGGGCCCTCGCTGTTGGTGACGGTGAAGCCGTAGGTGCCGTCATCGCCCGCCACGAAGGTGCTCTCGTGCACCTTGGTGAGGGCGAGATCGGCAGAGGTGACGATGGTCGTCGGGTTGCCGGACGTGGCGTTGCCCGGATACGGGTTGTTGGTGGGGGAGCTGACCGAGGCGGTGTTGGTGATCGATCCCGGGAGTTGGGCGGCGGACACCGCCACCACCTCGGTGATCGGCGCCGCGTAGGATCCGCTCGGGAGGACGGCGCCGTCCGCGGTGCTGCAGGTGAACTGGCCGGCCGAGACCGGACCGCAGGTCCAGCCGGTGCCCGTCGCCGAGACCAGCGACTCGCTCGCCGGCAGGGTGTCGGTGACGGTCAGCGGGCCCTGGGCGTCCGAGGGCCCGTCGTTCTCGATCGAGATGGTGTAGGTCCCCTGCTGACCGGCCATGAAGTTGCCGCTGTGCGACTTGGTGATGACCAGATCGGCGTTGGCGTCGATGGTGGTCGGGTCGCTCGAGGTGTTGTTGGCGGTGTCGTTGTCCCAGGTCGGGGAGCTGACCGTGGCGATGTTGGTGACCTCGGTGCCGTCGGTCGTGCTCGACGGGGTGTCGACCACGACGCTCAGGGCGGGGGCCGTGACGCCACTCGCCAGCGTGGTGGCGCCGGCGTCCGCCGGCAGGTCCAGCGTGCAGCTGAGGGCCGGGGAGGTGAACGTGCAATCCCACTCACTGGTGCCGTTGGAGCCACTCGCCGACACGAAGGTCTCGGGGGACACCATGGTGTCGCTCACCGTGATCGGCGCGCCGGCCGTGGACGGCCCGTTGTTGACGACGGTGAGGGTGTAGGTGCCATCCGCCCCGGCGCTGAAGTTGCCGGTGTGGCTCTTGGTGATCTGGAGGTCGGCGCGGCCGATGTAGGCGTCGGCCGTCGAGGTGTTGCTCGTGTACTGGACCACGCTGCCGTTGCCGGAGGAGCCGGTGTTGTCGGTGGCCGTCGCGTACGCCTGGTTGGGGTAGGGGTAGCCCGGGCCCGTGGTGGCCACGGTCTGGAGCGCCAGAGCCGGGGTCGCCTCGTACACGATGGTGAGCGTCTTGCCCGGGTTGAGGGTGCCGAGCCCGGTCCAGCTGAGGACCTCGTCGCCGCTGCCGTTCACGGTCACGGTCGGATCCGGAGAGGTGGCCGGGCCCGTCGGCGGCGTCACCGTCGTGGTGCCGGTGTCATAGCTCCAGCTCCCCGGCAGGGTGTCGGTCACCGCAAGGGAGTCGGCGATGGCGACCGTGGTGTTGTTCTCGACGCTCACCTCCCAGGTGAACGGCTGGTCGGCGAAGGCCTGGTTGCCGTCCGGCGTCGACTTGGTCACCACCAGGTTGGGGAACTCGGCATCCAGGGTGGCGGTCGAGGAGGCGGGGCCGTAGCCGCGGGTCCCCGTCCCACCGCCGTCGACCCCCTCCCACGAGGTGAGGGTGGCGGTGTTGGGGAATGTCTCGCCATTGGTCATCAGGTCCGAGGCGGGCGGATTCACCTCGTAGGTGATGGTGTCGGACTGGCCGGGGTTCATGGGACCGGGGATGCTCCAGGTCACCACCCCGGCGGACTCGCTCGCCGTCCCGGCCACCGGCCCTCCCAGGGTCACGCTGCCGCTGACGTAGGTGAGCGCGGCCGGGATGGTGTCCGTCCCCACCAGGTCGAAGGCGCTGCTCACCCCGGTGAGATTGTGGTTGGTCACGGTGATGGTGAAGGTGTTGGTGCCCCCGGGCTGGATCTTGGTGGGGCTCACCGACTTGGCGATGGTCACGTCCGGCTCCACCACCAGGGTCTCGAGCGGGGTGTTGGACGCGGTGACCTTGACTCCCGTCGAGGAGTGGTCGGTGAGGGTGGCCACGTTGGTGATGTCGTCGTTGCGCTGGTTGCCGGCCACATCGGCCACCAGGCTCGAGAAGACGACCTTGACCACCTCGTCAGTGGACGTCGCGTTGGGGTACGGAGTCGGGAAGGTCAGGTTCACCGTGTTGGTCCCGGACGCGTAGGCGTAGGTGAAGCCCTCGGCGGACGCACCCTCGTCGAAGACCGTGCCGTCGGGCAGGGTGACCACGCCGCTGCCGGTGACGTAGGTCTGCTGGGTTCCCAGCGGGTCGGCCAGCGACGCCGTGTAGAAGGTCGTGTCGTGGGGCACGGTCACCAGCACGGTGTAGGTGATGGTCTCGCCGATGGTCGCGTCGGCGTTGGTGTTGCCCGTCGTGGTTATCGAGGTGATCGCCGTCTTGGTGACGGTGGCCCCGGCACTGACGACGTCCACGGTCTGGTCCGCGGCGGCGGCGTTCTCCTCGTCTGAGGTGACGCTGGGATCGATGTTGGATTCCGGGTAGTAGAGGTTGTTCGGCTGCCCGGAATCGTTGTGCTCACCGACGAAGCTGCGCACCCCGGCGGTGTTGGAGAAGGTCTCGCCGGCGCCCGCCGTGGCGGGCACCGTCATGGTGTAGGTCAGGGTCGTCGAGGCGCCCGCGGCCAGGTCGGGGACGGCCGATGGCGGCCATTCGATGATGTCTCCCCCGGTCCCGGACACGCAGGCACCGGAGGCGGGGACGATGGCGCTGACATCGGCGCACGCGTCCTGGAGCGGCAGGTCGTCCCACACCTCCACGTCGTAGGCGTCGACGAGGCCCGTGTCCTTGACGGTCACGGTGTAGCCGACGCTGTCACCGCCATGGACCGTGTCTCCGCTCGACTCGGGAGCACCGGTGCCGTCGATGGTCGTCACCGCCTTGGTGAGGGTGACGATGGGCGCCGCCAGCTGGTAGGTCGCCAGGTCCCGGACCGTGAAGGTGGTGCCGGCCGTGTTGGAGGTCACCAGCTTGGCCAGGTCCTGGGTGAGATTGAAGGTGTTGCCGACGGTGGGATCGGCGG